>WFPH01000040.1 GCA_015487645.1 Thermosulfurimonas sp.
GGGTGGCACAGAAAAGGCTCAGACGCAGGTTAAATAAGGTTCGGGAAGACAAGAGGGTCTCCCAAAAGAGCGGTCCCTCAAAAAAATAGAGCAAAGAAACTATGAGGCTGGCGTAGAAGAGAGCCAGGCAAAGAGCCAGGGCCAAGCTAAATCTTCGGAAACTCACGGAAGCCCTCCTCCCAGCCACTCCTCGGGCACCTTGTAGGCCCCGCCCACCGGCTTCCTGGCCCCGATCCAGGCGAAGGCCTCCTCTTCACTCATGAAATAATGATACCTGCGAAAGATGGCTTTACCTTCGGATGAAAGCAGAAACTTTATAAAGGCCTCGGCCAGAGGGCGGTGGCGGGTAAAACGTGAGACCGCTATCGGGAGGTAGCCCACCCTTATGATCTCCTCCGGTTTGAGGGGGATCACTTCCAGTCTTTTGGGATCCCAGTAAGCGAAAACCCGCCAGCCAAGAACGGCATCCACCGCGCCTAGAGAGACCGCCGCCACGGTCTTGGCACAACTTCCGGTATAATTCACCAGATTTCGACGAAAGGCGGCCTTCTCCGCCGGGCTTAAATTCTTTTCCACGATTTCCACCGCATACGCCCCCACGCACACCCCTTCGGGGTTGGCGATGGCTATACGCAAGCCTGGCCGCAGGAGATCCTTCAAGGAGTGAATACCCTTGGGGTTGCCTTTTCGAACGATGATGGCCGGGACCAAATAGGCCACGATCCTTTCGGTTTCCGGAAGCACCGCCCCTTTCCTCTTGGCCAGCTCCATGTAATCGGAGGAGCCCGGAAAATAAAGGTCTCCCCGTCGGCTAAGGAGCATCTGGGATAGCACATAACCTGACCCTCCGAAAACCAGGTCCACCTTTATTCCGGTTTTACTCTCAAAGGCCTGGGCCACCTCTTCGGTAGGAGGTCTGGAGGCTGCCCCGGCAAAGATCAGAAGGCTCTTTTCCGCAAAGGCCCCCTGCCCCACCATCCCCCAGAATCCAAGCACCAACAACCAGAAACCGAATCGTTTCTGCATGGCACCGGCCTCCTCAAACCTTCCAGAGCGTTATATTGCATTATATATAACGACGGCGAAAGAAGGACAAGGTTTCCCGGAGGCTTCAGGCCCGAGGCTTCAAGTACTCTTTGAGCCAGGCCAGGGCCTCCTCGCGAGTGCGAATGCGACCTTCCACCTGGGCCTCCTCGACGGCGGCCAGGATCTCCCGAAAGATCGGACCTGGCTTAAGACCGAAAATCTCGATAAGGTCGTGGCCGGTGATCAGACGCTCGCGGGCCACCTTTGAAACGACCTCCTGAGCAAACTGGTGAATCTCCCAGAAAAGCTCCACCAGCTTCTTCGAGTGCGTCTCGTCCGAAGCCGGCCCTCTGGCGGCCAGGCAATCGGCCAGGGCCAGAAGAAAGAGCTCCGGATAGTCCGGGCAATCCCTGATCAGACGCCGTTTGGCCCGGGCGGTGAGTCGGCCCTCAAGCCAAACTTCGAGCAGGAAGAAGGGCCGCATGTGATGACGGATAAGATTTTGGACCTTCTTGATAAGCGCTCGCTTCCAGCGCAAACGCTCGGCCCAGGCCGCAAACATCTCTGCGCCCACCTTCTCGTGCTCGTAAAAAGTGATGCGATCAGCACGCTCGCCGGCCGGAGAAAAAGTCCGAGCCTTTCCGGCATCGTGGAAGAGTCCGGCCAGTTTAAGGGCCACCCGGATCTCCTGGGAGTCTTTAACTCCCTCAAAGGGGCCTCTCTCCCGGAAATATCTCTCCGGGGAGTTCAGGATCTCTTCCAGTTTCCTCAGGGTCTCAAGGCCGTGTCCGAGGACATCTAGGTGATGGAAATCCGGCTGGGGGATCCCTCGCCCTTCCTCGAGCTCCGGGAAGATTACCGGAAGGACTCCGTCGTCCTCCATGAGGACTATGACCTCTCCGGCTCGCTCGGAGGCCAGGATCAGAAAAAGCTCGGACTGCACCCGCTCCGGAGCTACCCCTAGAAGCTCGCGCGCCTTAAGCTCTTCGACCACTTTCCAGATGATCTTCCGGGTCAGGCCTTCTATGGTGCCGTAGCCCTGAGCCTGAAAACGGTAGGCCCGCAGGATCCGCAGGGGATCCTCCCGCAGATTATCTTCCGAGATGGCCCGGATGAGCCCCTGGGAGAGATCCGAAAATCCCCCGCAGGGGTCGATAAGAGACCAGGCCGCCGGGGGCTTCTCCAGGACCTCCCGGAGTGAAACCGCCAGGGCGTTCAGGGTAAAATCCCGGAGCCGCAGGTCTTCCTCAAGGCTGGCCGCCCCGGGTCTCAGACCGGAAACATCGATGGCGAACGAGCCACAGGCCACCCGGAAAACCCCAAAGGCCTCATGCAGGGGCACGAGCGTCCAGGAAAGTTCCCGAGAAAGCTCCCGGGCCACAACCTCCGCAGAAAGGCCGAGGACCAGGAGATCCAGATCCTTAACCTTTCGGCCTGAAAGGATGTCCCTTAGAGCTCCTCCCGTAAGGTAGACTTCCTTCTGCTCGGCTAGCTTTCGTAGGGCTTTTTTGAGAAGATCTCGAGATGGCGGGGCTTCTAAATACTCAAAAAGAGACATACAAGCAAAAGGCCCGGAGATTTTCAAACTCTCCGGGCCGGCTGAGATTCCAGTTTCTCAGGGTGCTTTACCCGGAGGTCTCTTCGGATTTCTTCTCCTGAGAAGGGGCCTCCTCTGTGCCCGTCGAGGCTTCCTCCTGACCCGGGGCCTCTTCAGCCGTGGCCGCGGAAGGGGCCTCTCCGGCCTCGGGCGCCGACTCTGCCTCGGGCTCAGTGGAACCCTCAGGCTTCGCCTCGGCCTCCGTCGGTTTCTCTTCGGCCTTCTCCGACTTCAAGGCATCCTTGATCTCCTTCTCGATGGCCCGCACCCGTTCAGCCTTCTTTTTGGAACGCTTGTGCTGGAGCTTCTCCTCTACCAGCTCCACAATGGCCATCGTGGCCGCATCCCCACGCCGAGGACCAATTTTCACGATCCGAGTATATCCTCCGGGACGATCCATGTACTTTTCCCGCAACTCCGTGAAAAGCTTCCTGACTACGGCCTTGTCCCGAATGAAAGCCAGAGCCCGTCGGCGGGAAGCAAGATCTCCACGCTTGGCCAGGGTGATCATCCGATCAGCCACCCGACGCAGCTCCTTGGCTTTGGCCAGAGTAGTCGTAATCCGTCCGTGGCGCAAGAGATCTGTAACCTGATTGCGCATGAGCGAAATCCGATGTTCCCACTTGGTCACCAGTCTGCGACTTCTCTTCCGGTGTCTCATGGCTTACTCCTTTCCCCCTTCTTTTTCCTCAGGAGGTTGCCATTCTATAGGCATACCAAAATCAAGCCCCATTTCGTGCAATCGGGCCCGAATCTCTTCCAGGGACTTCCGTCCGAAGTTTTTAATACGAAGCATCTCGGCCTCGGTACGAGTTACCAGATCACCAATGTACTTGAGACCGGCATTCAAAAGGCAATTGAGGGAACGGGAGGAGATCTCCAGAGTCTCAATGGGTCTGTTGAGATATTCCTCAAAACTCACCCGAGATTCTTCTTCCTCCGGACGAGCTTCGACTTCAACCTTCTCCTCGCCAAAGATCAGGAGTTGTTCCCTCAGGATACCCGCGGCCCGCCGAAGGGCCTCCTCCGGATCGATGGTGCCGTCGGTCCAGATCTCCAGAACCAGACGATCAAACTCACTGCTCTTCCCCACCCGGGTTTGTGTGACCGAGAAGTTGGCCCGGGTGATGGGAGAAAAGACCGCATCCACCGGAATGATCCCGATCTGATGCTTCTCGCGGCTGAAATCCGCAGGAACATATCCCCGCCCCATCTCCACCTGAAGCTCCATGGAGAGCACCCCATCCTTGCCGAGAGTGGCTATGTGATGGTCAGGGTTGACCACCTCGGCCAGACCATCCGTCTGAATATCTCCCGCCTTAACCTCTCCCTCGCCCTTTTTCTCCAGACGGAAGATATAAGGGCCTTCGCCCTGAAGGCGGAAGCGGACCCCTTTAAGATTGAGGATGATATCGGTCACATCCTCAATTACCCCCGGGATACTGGTGAACTCGTGGGCCGCGCCCTCGATACGCACGGCCGTAATAGCTGCCCCGGGAATAGATGAAAGGAGGATCCGGCGCAGGGCATTGCCTATGGTAATCCCAAAACCCCGCTCAAAGGGTTCAATGATAAACTTCCCGTAGTAGGGCGGCCGGGAATCCTTGTGCGTCTTGATCCCCTCGGGCCTGATCAGGCTGACATTCCCTACTTTTTCCCTCAAAGTATTCATATCTCCACCCCGGATCTTTTTTAGCGGGAGTAGAACTCCACGATCAGGCTTTCCTGAATCGGCATAGTGATGTCTTCCCTGGTCGGCAGGGCCTTGACCACTCCGCGGAAGTTATCCGCATCCAGCTCCAGCCACTGAGGCACCCCTCGCCGCACCACCGCCTCCAGGTTCTCTTGAATCTGAGGATTGTTGCGATACTTCTCTTTCAATTCGATCACCTCTCCGGGATCCACCAGGTAGGAAGGAATATCCACCGTACGGCCGTCCACCTTAAACCACCCGTGAGCCACCATCTGCCGGGCCTGGGCCCTGGAAGCCGCGAACCCTAAACGGTAGACCACATTGTCCAGACGGCGCTCCAGGAGCTGCAGCAGGTTATGTCCAGCCTGCCCCTTCATCCGGGTGGCCTTCTCGAAATAGCGCCTGAACTGCTTTTCCGAAACCCCGTACATCCGCTTGACCTTCTGCTTTTCCCGCAGACGGATCCCGTAGTCCGAAAGCTTTACCCGAAGCTGGGCCTGACCATGCTGCCCCGGGGGGTAGCTCCGTCGTTCAAAAGCACACTTGTCCGTATAACAGCGCTCTCCTTTCAGGAAGAGCTTCATCCCTTCCCGCCGACACAAACGGCATCTGGGTCCGGTGTATCTCGCCAAGGCTATCCCTCCCTAAAGATTTTTACACCCGCCGTCTCTTAGGCGGACGACAACCGTCGTGAGGAATGGGGGTTACATCCCGAATGAAGGTGATCTTGAGTCCAGCGGCCTGAAGGGCCCGCAGGGCCGCTTCCCGTCCAGGTCCGGGCCCCTTAATGTATACCCAGACCTTCTTCATCCCCTGTTCCATGGCCTTCTTGGCCGCCGCCTGGGCCGCCAGCTGGGCCGCATAAGGAGTACCCTTACGGGTGCCCTTAAAACCTTCAGTCCCTCCGCTGGCCCAGGCAATGGTGTTCCCCTGCCGGTCCGTAATAGTCACGATGGTGTTGTTGAAAGTGGCATGGATATGCGCAATCCCTTCCGGGACGTTCTTTTTGACCCTCTTTTTCCTCCGTCCTTTACGCGCCATAGGTCCTCACCCCTTTTACTTTTTCTTGCGGCCTCTCAAGGAAGACGGCCGCGGTCCCTTACGCGTCCGGGCATTGGAACGCGTCCGCTGCCCACGCACCGGAAGCCCCATCTTGTGGCGTATCCCCCGATAACAACCGATATCCATAAGCCGCCGGATGTTCTGAGCCACCTCGCGCCGCAGATCTCCCTCCACCTTGTACTCTTTCTCAATGATCTGCCGGATCCGTGTGAGCTCCTCCTCCGTAAGCTCCCGGGTCTTCTTGAACCAGTCCACCCCGGCCTTAGTCAGAATCTTCTGCGCCGAGGTCCGCCCGATCCCGTAAATGTAAGTAAGGGCAATCTCCACCGGCTTGTTATCCGGTATCTCTACGCCTGCAACCCGTGCCACCTTTTCACCTCCTAACCCTGACGCTGTTTGTGGCGGGGATTTTCACAAATAACCCGCACCACACCTTTACGCCTAATAATCCGGCATTTCCGGCAACGCTTTTTGACCGAGGCCGAAACCTTCATCACCTGCCTCCTCTGTCCTTTTTAGAACCCCGATAAACGATTCTCCCCCGGGTAAGGTCGTAAGGCGAAAGCTCTACCACCACCTTGTCCCCCGGAAGGATCCGGATGTAGTGCATGCGCATCTTGCCCGAAACATGCGCCAAAACCTTGTGCCCAGTCTCTAACTCCACCCGAAACATGGCGTTTGGAAGGGCCTCCACCACCGTCCCTTCCACTTGAATGTGATCTTCTTTAGGCATACCCCTCCCCTAAACCCTGGAAAGAATTTCCGGCCCCCGGGCCGTGATGGCCACCGAGTGCTCAAAATGGGCCGCCAGGCCCCCGTCTTCCGTAACCGCCGTCCACTGGTCTTCCAATATCTTCACCTTGGGACTTCCCGTAACCACCATGGGCTCGATGGCCAGCACCATCCCGGCCTGGAGCCGAGGGCCCTTTCCGGGTTTACCGAAATTGGGCACCTCTGGGGGCTCATGCAAGGCCTGCCCTACTCCATGCCCTACAAAATCTCGAATAACCGCAAAACCAGCCCCCTCCACATGTCGCTGAATAGTCGCCGAGATATCTCCTACCCGGTTCCCCACCCGGGCCTTCTCAATGCCCAGATAGAGGGCTTCCTCCGTAACCTTCATGAGTTTTTCGGCCAACTCCGAAATCTTTCCCACCGCCACGGTCAAGGCCGCATCCCCGATATACCCCTCGTACTCCACTCCAAAATCGTAGCTCACGATATCGCCTTCCTTGAGAACCTTATCCTCCCGAGGCATCCCATGGATGATTTCCTCGTTTATCGAAACACAAAGAGCATAAGGATACCCCCGATACCCCTTAAAAGCCGGACGCCCGCCGCGCTTGCGACAAAGGGTATCGGCCAGGATCTCCAAGTCCCAGGTAGAGACCCCGGGTTTAGACTCTTCGGCCAGCCGCAAAAGCACCTCCATAACAATAGCATTGGCCCGCCTGAGAAGATCTATTTCCCAGGGGGCCCTAAGTTTTATCCTTTTAATAGCTGAACTTGCGCTTACCCGCCGCACTAAAATCAATTAACCCAGGATCTTTACGATCCGTTCAAAAATCTCATCAATGCTCCCCATGCCGTCCACCCGGTGAAGCACGCCCTTCTTTTCGTAGTAGTCGATCAGGGGAGCCGTGGACTCATGATATACCTTGAGACGGTTCCTTACCGTCTCTTCATTGTCATCCGCACGCTGATAAAGCTCACCGCCACAGGCGTCACACTTCCCCTCTTCCTTCGGCGGTTTGAAAATAATATGATACATCATGCCACAATTCTTGCAAGTCCGACGTCCGGTAAGACGCTTGACCAGCTCTTCATCCGGAACCTCAATGGCGATGGCATAGTCGATCTTCTTTCCCCACTTGGCGAGCATCTCGTCCAGGGCCTCGGCCTGAGGCACCGTCCGTGGAAAACCGTCCAGGATAAAGCCCTTCTCGCAATCGGGCTGTTTGAGCCGCTCTTCCACCATGGAAAGGACGATCTCGTCCGGCACAAGTTGTCCCTTCTCCATATATTCTTTGGCCTTCTTGCCTAGTTCTGTGCCCTTGGAGAGATGCTCACGGAACATATCCCCCGTAGAGATCTGAGGGATACCGTACCTCTCCGTAATACGCTTGGCCTGGGTTCCCTTACCGGCTCCCGGTGGTCCCAAGAAAACGATGTTCATGGCCCCCTCCTTTCCTCTTGATTTTAGCGCCGGCGACGCAACCGGCCTTCCCGAACCAGGCTATCGTAACGCCTGGTGAGAAGATGTGCCTCAATCTGGGCCATGGTATCCATGGCCACGCCCACCACAATCAAAAGGGCCGTACCCCCAAAGTAAAAGGGCACGTTGAATTTCACGATGAGCAGTGTGGGTAGCACACAAATGGCCGCCACATAAAGGGCCCCGATAAGCGTCACCCGGTTGAGCACCCGATCCAGAAACTCCTCCGTAGCCTTACCCGGACGAATCCCCGGGATGAACCCACCCCATTTCTTGAGATTGTCGGCCACTTCTTGAGGATTGAAGATAATGGCCGTGTAAAAATAACAGAAAAAGATAATCAAAATGACATACAGGATCTCGTAAAGCCACTGCCCCGGCCGCAGATAGCTTGAGAGGGCCTGAAAAAAGGCCAGGGGCACGAAAGTGGAAATAGTGGCCGGAAACATGAGAACCGAGGAGGCGAAGATGGGAGGGATAACCCCCGCGGTGTTTACTTTGATAGGCAAGTAGGTACTTTGCCCACCCACCACCTGGCGGCCTACCATCCGGCGGGCATAGTGGATGGGTATCCGGCGCTGGGCCATCTCCATGAAGCAGGTAAAGGCCAGCACCGCCACCACCAGAAGCAACACAAAAAAGAGCACCGCCCCGGAAAGCTCCCCGGTCTTGACAAAGCGGAAGGTGTTAATGATGGCCGAAGGTAACCGTGCCACGATACCGGCAAAGATGAGAAGGGAGATACCGTTTCCGATCCCGTGCTCGGTGATCTGCTCCCCGAGCCACACCAGGAACATGGACCCCGTGGTCAGCGTCAGCATGGTGAGAAGCCGGAAGCCCCAGCCCGGAAACATAACCACCGGATCCCCGTTGGGGGCCATCATCTTCTCCAGCCCCACCGCAATGCCAAACCCTTGGATGAGACAGATGAGCACCGTGAGATACCGGGTGTAATAGGCCATCTTCCGGCGGCCCTCCGGCCCTTCCTTCTGCATCTCCTTGAGTGAGGGATACACCACCGTGAGGAGCTGCAGAATGATGGAGGCGCTGATGTAGGGCATAATTCCCAGGGCACAGACCGAAAGCCGCCGCAGGGCCCCTCCAGAAAACATGTCAATGAAGCCAAAGATCGTCCCTCCGGCCCGGGAAAAAAGGGCCAAAAGGGCCTCCGCATTGATCCCCGGAGTGGGGATATGCACCGCTATCCGATAGACCGCAAGCGCCCCTAACAGGAAAAGGATACGACGCCGAAGCTCCGGGATATTGGCCAGACTTTCTACGCCGGAAGTCCTGAGCATGCTTTAGGCCTCGATGAGTTCCACCCGTCCGCCGGCCTTCTCGATCTTCTCCCGGGCGCTTTTAGAGACCGCGTGCACCTTCACCGTGATCGCAAAATTGATCTCGCCGTCGCCCAGAAGTTTCACCCGGACCTCGCGCCCCTTAACCAGACCAGCAGCCTTCAAAGCCTCCACGTCCACCGTGGCCCCTTCCGAGAACTTCCGGGCCAGATCCCCCACGTTTACCACCTTGTATTCCACCCGGAAGGGGTTCTTGAAGCCCCTCTTAGGCAAGCGCCGGATAAGAGGCATCTGACCGCCCTCAAACCAGGCTGGTACTCCGCCTCCACTCCGGGCCCGCTGGCCCTTCTGCCCCCGACAGGAGGTCTTGCCATGCCCTGACCCCGGACCACGGCCCACGCGTTTCTCCCGGTGTTTGGAACCGGCAAAAGGTTTCAAATTAGCCAGGGTGATCAAACCCTCACTCATCGATCTCCTCCACCTTCACCAAATGTCTGACCTTCTCTACCATGCCACGGATGCAAGGATTGTCCGGCCGAACTACCGTGTGTCCAATCTTCCTCAGACCCAAACCGGCAATGGTCGCCCTCTGTTTCCTAGACCAACCGTATTTGCTCCGCACCAGAGTGATCTTAAGCTTTTTGCCCATGGCCGATCCTCTCCAGGAGTTCTTCTACGGTAAAACCCCGTTTTTGGGCTACGTATTCCGGACTCTGAAGGCTCTCCAGAGCCTTGAAAGTAGCCTTAACCACATTGTGGGGATTGGTGCTGCCAATGCACTTAGTGACCACATCCCGGATCCCGGCCGCGTCCATGATGGCTCGAATGGTGCTTCCGGCAATCACTCCCGTTCCCGGACGGCCCGGTTTGAGCAGCACCTTGGCCGCTCCAAAATCTACCGTGATCTCGTGCGGGATGGTCCCGTTTATCACGGGAACCTTGATCATATTCTTGCGGGCCTTCTCCAGGGCCTTTCGGATAGCATCCGGAACTTCAGGGGCTTTTCCTAAACCATATCCCACTCGGCCCTGGCCGTCGCCCACCACCACAATGGCCGAAAAACGGAATCGCCGACCACCCTTGTGGACTTTGGCCACCCGGTTGATGAAAATGATCTTCTCAATCAGTTCTTCCGTACCCTTTGCCGTGGCCACCTATCTGCCTCCTTACCTAAAATTCCAGGCCGGCGCTGCGGGCTCCCTCCGCCAGCGCCTTGACCCGTCCGTGATATTTGAACCCTCCGCGGTCAAAGACCACCTTCTTGATCCCGGCCTCCACGGCCTTCTTCCCCAGGAGCTCCCCCACCGCTCTGGCCACCGCGGTCTTTCCGCCTTCTTTCTTGAGCTCCTCCCAGCGCTCCCGGATCTCCGGCGAGAGTGAAGAAGCCGCCACCAGGGTGTGCCCCCGGGTGTCATCGATAATCTGAGCATAGATATGTTTGAGACTCCGATAGACCGAAAGTCTGGGACGCTCAGGCGTCCCGAAAACCTTCTTGCGCACCCGTTTCTTCCGCCGGAGCCTGCGCTCAACCTTTTTAAGTTTTTCCCTCCGAAGCATCCCCTTTCCTCCTTCGGGGAGGTCTTATTCCCCCCGATTATTTTCCGGCCTTACCGGCCTTACCGGCCTTCCTAATGATCTGCTCTCCGGTATAACGGATGCCCTTACCCTTGTAAGGCTCAGGGGGACGCAGACGCCTGATCCGGGCCGCGGTCTCCCCCAGAAGCTCCTTGTCGATACCCTCCAGGATCACCCGGGCCTGCACGTCCCCGGACCCTTTCTCCACCTTGGCCTTCACTCCCGGGGGCAACTTGAAATTGATGGGATGGGAGTAACCCAGATGAAAAACGATTTCATCCCCCTTGGGTTCCGCCCGGTATCCCAGCCCCACGATGTCGAGCGACCGGGTGAACCCCTGGGTTACCCCGATAACCATATTGTTGATCAGGGCCCGGGTAAGCCCCTGAAAGGCCTTGGCCTTGCGCTGGAGCTTCTTCCGCACCTCCTGGGGCTTCACCCGCACGGACTCTCCCTGTATCTCCACTTCCACCATGGGGGGAAGAGGCTTCTCCAGCTTCCCCTTGGGCCCCTCTACCAGGATACGTCCTTCTTTTATCTCAACCTTAACCCCTTTGGGGATAGGCACCGGTCTTCTACCGATACGAGATTCCGTAGCCATAACACCTCACCCCTTACCAGACTTCACAAAGGATCTCTCCGCCCACGCCCCGTCTCCGGGCCTCGTGGTCGGTCATGATCCCCTGCGAAGTAGATATGATGGCGATACCAAGACCCCCCATCACCCTGGGGAGTTTCTTCACTCCAGCATAGATCCGACGCCCCGGCTTACTCACCCGCTTGAGTCCCGCTATCACCGGACGCCGGTTCTCGTCATACTTCAGAGTGATCACGATCTTGCCCTGAGGCCCCTCAGCCACAAACTCGTAATCCTCGATATAGCCTTCTTCTTTCAAGATCCGCGCTATCTCCTGCTTGAGCTTCGAGGCCGGTATCTCCACCGTCTTGTGCCGCGCCATGAGCGCGTTTCTGATCCTGGCTAGCATATCCGCAATGGGATCCGTCATCATGGCTTCTCACCCCTTACCAGCTGGCTTTTCTTACCCCGGGGATCTTGCCCTCCGAGGCCAGTCTACGGAAACAGATCCGGCAAAGACCAAACCGCCGGATGTAGCCCCTCGGTCGCCCGCAGATAGAACAACGGTTGCGGTGCCGGACCTTGAACTTGGGCTTTTTGAAGAGCTGAGCTTTGCGCGGCATCTTTACCTCCTAAACGGCAACCCTAAAAGTTTCAAAAGCTCGTAAGCCTCCTCATCCGTCTCAGCGGAGGTCACGATCGTAATGTTCATCCCCTTCACCCGGCCCACCTCGTTAGGATCGAGCTCTGGGAAAATAGTGTGATCATCAAGCCCCAAAGTGTAGTTCCCCCGACCGTCGAAGCCGCGCCGAGGAAGACCTCTAAAGTCCCGCACACGGGGAAGGGCCACGTGAATGAGCCGGGCCAGGAAATCGTACATGCGGTTCTTCCGCAGGGTCACCATGACCCCGATGGGCATCCCAGCCCGAAGCTTGAAGGCGGCAATCGACTTACGAGCCCGGCAGACCTTGGGCCTCTGCCCCGTAATGATGGCCAACTCCTTCAAGGCCTCGTCGATGAGCTTGGGCTCCTGCACCGCCGCTCCAAGCCCCATATTCACGCAAATCTTCTCCAGCTTGGGAACCTCAAACGGGTTCCGGTAACCAAATTTTTCTCTGAGCTTGGGCACCACCGTCTCCTGATAATATTCCTTGAGCCAGGCCATGACCCTACTCCTCAGCCTCTATGATCTCTCCGCACTTTTTGCAAACCCGCACCTTAGTCCCATCCTCCAGAAACTTGCGTCCGATCCTCACGCCCCGGTTACACTTGGGGCAGAAAACCATGAGGTTGGAAACGTGGATAGGTGCGGGTTTCTCCACAATACCACCCTCACTGTAAGGGGTGGGTTTCATATGCCGCTTGACGATGTTCACTCCCTCCACGATCGCCCTCTGTTTTCGCGGGAAGACCTGAAGCACCTTGCCGATCTTCCCCTTGTCCTTGCCGGCGATCACGACCACCTTGTCACCCTTGCGAATGTGACACTTGGCCTCGTGCGGTTTCGGCAGTTTCCTTTTAGCCCTCTTGAAAAGCATACGCCCCTCTCCCTTACAGAACTTCCGGTGCCAGCGAGATAATCTTCATAAAACGCTTGGCCCGCAATTCCCGTCCCACCGGCCCAAAAATACGGGTCCCGATGGGCTCGCCATACTGATTGATGAGCACGGCCGCGTTTTCCTCAAAACGGATGGTGGTCCCATCCGGACGGGGCTGCTCTTTCCTGGTTCGCACCACTACGGCCCGCACTACGTCCCCTTCCTTTACCTTGGAATTGGGGAGAGCCTCCTTCACCGAAGCCACAATCACATCCCCTATGCGGGCATACCGCCGCCCGGAGCCCCCAAGCACCCTGATACACATGATCCTTTTGGCTCCGGAATTGTCAGCCACATTGAGCATGGTTTCCTGCTGAATCATGGCTAACTACCCTCCCCCGAGGATTCGGCCTCACTCAACTCCAACTTCGGCGCCCGCTCCAGGATCTTCTTCACCCGCCAGCGCTTGTGACGGGAAAGCGGCCTGGTCTCCTCAATGAGGACGCGATCTCCGATCTCGCACTCATTATGTTCATCGTGCGCCATAAACTTCTTGCGCCGCTTGATGTACTTCTTGTAGAGAGGGTGCTGCACCAGGCGCTCCACCATCACCACCACGGTCTTGTCCATTTTATTGCTGACCACCGTGCCAATGTACTCCTTTCTTCTTCCCATGGCCTAATCCCTTTAACGAATATTTAGTTCTTTTTCACGAATCACCGTTAATACCCGAGCGATGTCCCGCTTGACCTGCCTTATCCGCATAGGGTTTTCCAACTGGTGGATGGTCTTCTGAAACCGCAGGTTAAAGAGCTCCTCCCGCAGCTCCCGCAACTTCTCCTTGAGCTCAGGAATAGAAAGCTCCCTCAATTCGCTGGCCTTCATAGCCGGTCCTCCCGGGAAACAATTTTGCACTTGAAAGGCAACTTGTCCGCCGCCAGCCTTAGCGCCTCGCGCGCCACCTCCTCCGGCACGCCCTCGATCTCATAGATGATCTTCCCGGGCTTGATCACCGCCACCCAGCCTTCTACCGACCCTTTACCCTTACCCATACGGGTCTCGGCCGGTTTCTTGGTAATAGGCTTGTCCGGAAAGACCCGGATCCAGACCTTGGCCCCTTTACGGGCGCAACGCACGATGGCCACACGGCCGGCCTCGATCTGCTGAGCCGTGAGCCACCCGCCCTCCAGGGCCTTGAGCCCGAACTCCCCGAACTCCACCGCACAGCCCCGGGTGGCCTTGCCGCGCACCCGGCCCTTCTGCATCTTGCGATATTTGACCTTTCTCGGCTGCAAAAGCATGGCTCAAACCCCTCTTTAAATGGTTAGGGCCTCTCCTACCCCGCCCTTCTCGGGCAGGACCTCGCCCTTGAAAATCCAAACCTTGACCCCGATCACGCCGTATTTGGTCAGGGCCTCCGCGAAACCGTAATCGATATCCGCCCGGAGAGTGTGAAGGGGCACCCGCCCTTCCCGATACCACTCCTTCCGGGCAATCTCGGCCCCACCGAGCCGCCCTTTGCACTGCACCCGAATCCCCTGGGCCCCAAAACGCAGGGCCAGGGCCACCGCCCGTTTCATGGCTCGCCGAAAACTCACCCGACGCTCAAGCTGCAC
>WFPH01000041.1 GCA_015487645.1 Thermosulfurimonas sp.
AGGGGTTATCGTCTCCGGCATGGAGGATCCCGAACGCAAGAAGGCCTACGCCTGTGACATCACCTACGGCACCAATAACGAGTTCGGCTTCGATTATCTGCGCGACAACATGAAGTATTCCCTTGAGGACATGGTGCAGCGTGATCACTACTACGCCATCGTGGATGAGGTGGACTCCATTCTTATTGACGAGGCCCGGACCCCGCTCATCATCTCCGGCCCCTCGGAGGAGTCCACCGAGATCTACTACGAGATCGACAAGCTGGTACGCAACCTCAAGAAGGATAAACACTTCACCATTGAGGAGAAGACCAGGACGGTGGTGCTTACCGAGGAAGGGGTGGCCGAGGTGGAGCGGCTCCTCGGGATCCCCAATCTTTACGATCCGCGGCACGTGAACCTGGTGCATCACATCCATCAGGCCCTGCGGGCGCACCATCTCTTTCACCGGGATGTGGACTATATCGTTAAGGACGGGCAGGTGATCATCGTGGACGAGTTTACCGGGCGGCTCATGCCCGGGCGCCGCTGGTCCGACGGGCTGCACCAGGCCATCGAGGCCAAGGAAGGGGTGCGGATCGAGTCCGAGAACCAGACCCTGGCCTCCATCACCTTCCAGAACTACTTTCGCATGTACGAAAAGCTCGCCGGCATGACCGGCACCGCGGAGACCGAGGCCGCGGAGTTCAAGGAGATCTATAACCTTGACGTGGTGGTCATCCCCACCAACAAACCCATGATTCGCATCGATTACCCGGATGTGGTCTATCGCACCGAGCGGGAGAAGTTTGAGGCCGTGGTGCGGGAGATCGAGGAGCTTTACCGGAAGGGGCGCCCGGTGCTGGTGGGGACCACGAGCATAGAAAAGAGCGAGCGGCTCTCGAAGATGCTCAAGCGCAAAAAGATCCCGCACCAGGTGCTAAACGCCAAGTATCATGAGCGCGAGGCGGCCATCATCGCCCAGGCCGGACGCCCCCACGCGGTGACCATCGCCACCAACATGGCCGGCCGCGGGGTGGACATCCTCCTTGGGGGAAATCCCGAGGGGCTGGCCAAGGAGGAGCTTGAGCGTGAGGGCTATGATCTTTCCCAGATTGACGAGCGGGCCTGGCACGAGGCCCTTTCCATGGCCCGGGAGGGGCGCGACCCCACGGAAAAGTATCCCGAGCGCTGGGCCGAGGTCCTCTACGAGAAGGTCCGTCAGTGTCAGGCCGACTACGAAAAGGTGAAGGCCCTCGGCGGGCTTCACATCATCGGGACCGAGCGCCACGAGTCCCGGCGCATTGACAACCAGTTGCGCGGCCGGGCCGGGCGCCAGGGCGATCCCGGATCCTCCCGCTTTTACCTCTCCCTTGAGGACGAGCTTCTGCGTCTTTTCGGCTCGGAAAAGATCAAGGGCCTCATGGACAAGCTCGGCATGGAGGAGGGCGAGCCCATTGAACATCCCTGGCTCTCCAAGGCCATAGAGCAGGCCCAGAAGAAGGTCGAGGCCCAGCACTTCGAGATCCGGAAGCACCTCCTGGAATACGACGATGTGATGAATCTCCAGCGGGAGACCATTTACCGGCAGCGCCGGGAGATCCTTTCCGCGGAATCGGTGAGAGACTGGATCGAGGACATGATCCGGGATGTGTGCGAGGGGATCGTGGAGGAATTCCGGGAGGAAAAGCCCCCCGCGGAATGGGATCTTAAGGGGCTTTCCGAGCGTTTCCGGGCGGTCTTCGGTTTTGCCCCGGATCTTTCGGAGGTCCCGGAGGACGCCGAGGCCCTGGCGGAAAAACTCTCCGAAGAAGCCCTATCCTTCTATCGCCGCAAGGAGGAAGAGACCGGGCCGGAGCTTCTGCGGTATCTGGAAAAGATGTTCCTCCTTCAGACCATTGATGCCCTCTGGAAGGATCACCTCCTCACCATGGACCATCTGCGCGAGAGTGTGGGGCTTCGGGGCTACGGGCAGAAGGATCCCCTTCAGGAATACAAGCGCGAGGCCTACGAGCTTTTTGAGGATCTTTTAAATCGTATCCGGGAGCAGACCCTGGCCTATCTCTTCCGGGTGCAGGTGGTACGGGAGGAAGAGGTCCAGCGCATGGAGGAGGAGCGGCGTCGTCGGAGGATGCGCCTGCGCTACGGGCGGGGCGAGGAGGCCGCGGAGGCCGAGCGTCCCCGCCAGGAACCCATCCGCCGGCAGAAGATCGGGCGCAACGATCCCTGCCCCTGCGGAAGCGGGAAGAAATACAAGAAGTGTTGCGGCCGGCGCGAGGCCGTAGCCGCGGCTTAGAGA
>WFPH01000042.1 GCA_015487645.1 Thermosulfurimonas sp.
ACGCCGCACATCCGCCACCGAGAGTTCCTGCGGAGTGGTCACCAGGATCACCCCCCGGGGGCTGTAGGTGTGGCACACCGAGAGAGGGGCGTCCCCCGTGCCGGGGGGGAGATCCACCAAGAGGAAATCGAGTGGCCCCCACTCCACCACTTCAGCCATCTCCCTCAGGGCTTTGCCCACCAGAGGCCCTCGCCAGATGAAAGGCTGGCCCGGCGGGGCCAGAAAGGCAAAACTCATGACCTTGACCCCGTGCCGCACGAGCGGCTGGATCTTCCCGGCCACCACCTCCGGGCGCTCATCTTCCAGAAAGCCCATAAGAAGCGGTACGTTCGGACCGTAAAGGTCGGCGTCCATGATCCCGGCCTTGAAACCCCGCTGGCTCAAGGCCACCGCCAGGTTGACCGTGACCGTGCTCTTGCCCACCCCGCCCTTGCCGCTGGCCACCGCCAGTACGAATCGCACATCCCGGATGCCGAGGTGCTCCTTCTTAGGCTTGGCCCCAAAGATCCGGGCCCGCTCCTCCGGGGTCATGACCGCCAGCTCCACCTCTACCTCAGAAACCCCGGGCAGCCCAGCCACCGCCTGTCTCACATCTTCAGCGATCTGGCGTTTGAGCGGACACCCCCCGGTGGTAAGCGCCACCACCACCTTAACCCTACCCTCCGGGGAGACCTCGAACTCCCGGATCATCCCCAGAGAAACCAGATCCCGGTTGAGCTCCGGATCCTTGACCGTCTTAAGAGCTTCAAGCACTTTCTCTCGGTTTACAGACATGGCTAGACCTCTTTAAGCCCCAAGACATCGTGCATATCGTAAACCCCGGGAGCCTTGCCCACCACCCAGAGAGCAGCCCGTACCGCTCCCCGGGCAAAGGTGTCGCGGCTCGCGGCCCGGTGGGTGAGTTCCAGACGTTCTCCCGGGCCGGCAAAAAGCACCGTGTGTTCCCCCACGATCTCCCCGGCCCGGATGGTCTGGATCCCGATCTCCTTTCGAGGACGCTCGCCAATGATCCCCTCCCGGCAAAAACGGAAAGTGGAATCGTCCCAGCCCAGGGTCCGGGCGATAACGTTGGCCAGGGCCAGGGCCGTACCGCTCGGGGCGTCCTTTTTCATACGATGGTGAGCCTCCACAATCTCAATGTCGAAGTCTTCTCCCAGGATACGGGTGGCGATCTCTACCAGCTTGTAGAGAAGATTAATACCCAGACTCATATTGTAGGCCTGAACCAGAGGGAAATTTTTCCGGGCCAGCTCGTGGACCTCCGCCAGCTCCTCTTTGGTAAAGCCCGTGGTCCCGATCACCATGGCCTTGCCGTAACGGGCATTCAGGCGGGCGTGTTCCAGCGAGGCCGTGTGAAAGGTGAAATCTATGATCACGTCGCCTTTCTCGACCACCTTCTCCAGCGAATCCTCCACCACTACCCCTGTCTTCTCTGGAAGACCCAGGACTTCGGCCACATCCCTACCCACCACCGGGCTCTCAGGATGCTCGAAGGCCGCAGCCAGTTCTATGCCCTCGGTCTTCAGGATGTTACGGATGATAGTAGACCCCATACGTCCGGCCGCTCCGGCCACGATGGCTTTCACCATAAGCCTCCCTCCCTGTCCTTACTTTTCCCCTCCCGGAGGGAGAGGAATGTGATTCAGAGGTCTCTTTAGATTATCACTCCCGCGGCTGCGATTGATCCCAAGATTATTCCACCAGCTTGTATTCCGCCAGCACCGACCTGAGTTTTTCCACGTTGGCCTCGCTCATGGGGGCCAGGGGCAGCCGCACCTCCGCGCTCTCCATCCGGCCCATGAGCCAGAGGGCCGTCTTGGCCGGCACAGGATTGGTTTCAAGAAACATAGCTTTGAAGAGGGGATAAAGTTTGAAGTGCATCTTGCGGGCCTTATCCCACTGTCCCTTGAGACAGGCCTCCATGAAACGGGACATCTCCCGGGGCACGACGTTGGCCGCCACCGAAATGACCCCGTGTCCCCCCAGGGCCATGAGGCTGAAAGCCGTAAAGTCGTCTCCCGAAAAGACCCGGAACTTATTGCCCGTTAAGCGGAAAATCTCCGTGGCCTGTTTCATACACCCCGTGGCCTCTTTGATTCCGATAATGTTCCGGATCTTCGCCAGCCGTCCCACGGTCTCCGGAGCCAGGCTCACAGAGGTCCGGCCGGGAACGTTGTAAAGGATGATGGGGATATTAACGGCCTTGGCTACCGCTTCGTAATGGCGATAAAGTCCTTCCTGGGTAGGCTTGTTGTAGTAAGGGGTCACCATAAGGACCGCGTCCGCCCCGAGTTCCTTGGCCATCTTGGTGAGCTCGATGGAGGCCTCGGTATTGTTCGTGCCTGTGCCGGCGATAACCGGGATCTTCCCCTTGGCCTCCTCCAGTGCGATCTCAAAGAGCCGGGCCTTTTCTTCCTTGGTCAGGGTGGCCGACTCCCCGGTAGTGCCCACTACCACCAGTCCATGGGTCTTCTCCTTAAGGTGCCAGCGTACGAGCTCCCGGAACCCCTCCTCGTCCACCTTCCCATCCTTGAACGGGGTCACGATGGCCACGATCGAACCTTGGATGTCCTCCGGGCCGAAACTCTTACATTTCTTTCTTCCACACGGCATGGCAACCTCCTTCCCCATTATTTTCTCACGATGCTCCGCGGAGGGATCACCCCCGGCCCCGCGGTGACATTGGGCAAGATATAACTCCCCGGACCCACCAGGGTTCCAGGGTTGGTCACACTGTTACAGCCGGTCTGAACCCCATCGCCGAGGATGGCCCCAAGCTTTCGCAAGCCGGTGTCATAGACTTCTCCGGCCCATTTGATCTTGATGGTGCCTCGGGTGAGCTTGAGATTGGCCAGCTTGGTACCGGCCCCGAGGTTTACCTCACGACCAAGGAGGCTGTCTCCTACATAAGCGAAGTGACCGGCCTTGGCCCCATCCAGAAAAACCGCCCTTTTCACCTCGGTGGTATGACCGATCACGCACCCCTCTCCAGCCAGCACCTCTCCCCGAAGATAAGCCCCCTGGCGCACCTCGGTTCCCGGCCCGATCATGGCCGGCCCGGCCAGCAAGGCCCCGGGCTCCACCACCACTCCAGGCGATAGCTCAATCTCCCGATCCATAAAAACCGCCCCGGCCAGGATCACCGCGCCCCGAAGAACCTCGCCTTCGTAATAAAGAGAAAAAGACCGACCTTCTCTGACCATCTCCACTTCGCTGAGAGGCACACACTCTCCTTCGCAGATCACCACCCCCTGCGAGAGGGGCTCCCGCAAAGGGATCTCGGGAGGCAGAGGCTTTAAGTGTTCCAGAAGATATTCTCTAAGGTGTTTAAGGATTTCCCAGACCAGAGAACATCCTTCAAATAGCACCCGGTGGCGCGAAAGAGAGGTTGTCTGGAAGAAATCCTCCGGTGCCAATTTCATTTCCTGAGAATTTCGGAAAGAGGTTTTCCTACTTTTACCAGACCCAACTCGGTGATTTCAAGCACCCTCACAGAGGCCTGTCTCTTATA
>WFPH01000043.1 GCA_015487645.1 Thermosulfurimonas sp.
ATCCATTTCGGGGAGTGGACCGGTCTCACCTTCGCGGAGCTCCTGGAGATCCCTGAATTTCGAGAACGTCTGGCCAATCCGACCGAGATTCGTCCGCCCGGAGGGGAAAGCCTCTCTGAACTTTCCCAGAGGGCCTCGCGGGTCCTTAATCTCATCCGGGAAAACCACCCCGAGGGCCTGGTGGTGGTCTTCGCCCACGGAGGCTTCAATCGGGCCCTCCTCTGCACCCTCTTTGAGATCCCTCTCAGACGCTTCTTCTCTCTAGAGCAACGTCCGGGAGCCATGAACCTGGTGATCTTTTTCCCGGAGGCTTCCCCGCTTCTAACCCTCTTCAACGCCCCGCCGGAATTGGACCTGACTCCTTTTCTCGAGTATTATGTAGGAGGTGCGGGACCTTATCAAAAGCCTTAAAGAGGCCGCAGCCCTCTTAGAGGGGGAGACTCTTTCATTCTTCAACGAACGTTTCCGGCAGCTCTTCGGACTGAAAGAACCCTACCCTCCGGCTTACGAGCTTCTGGCCCCTTTCCCTGAAGAAGCCGGGCGTTTCGAAGCCCGACGGCTCATCCCTCTCGAGCCTCCCCTGATCCTTGCGGGGTTGTGGCTTCCCTTAGGAGAAAAGCGTTATCTCCTGATCCTCTGGGAAGAAGAAGATACGGACGAGATGACCGAAGAGAAACTCGAGCTCATGGGCAGGCTCGCCGGAGAGATCGCCCACGAGCTCAACAATCCCCTGGGAGGGATCCTTCTCTACAGCAACCTCCTCAAAGAGGATCTCCCCGCGGACAGCCCGCTTCACGAATACGTGGACAAGATCATCAAGCTGGCCACCCGGGGACGAATCATAGCCAAAACCCTCCTGAGCCTGGCCCATCCCGAGGAGGGCCCGAAGGAGCCGCTGGACCTCAACCTTCTCCTCCGGGAGATGTATGATCTGGTGTCCGAGTATCGGGTCCTCCGTCAGGTGGAACCGGTCTGGGAGCTTTCCCCCGAGCCCCCCATAATCTGGGGCGTGCGTTCGCAGATCGAACGGGTCATCCTGAATCTTCTCATAAACGCCGGAGAAGCCATGGAAGGCCGGGGACGCCTCCACCTGCGGACTGGCCGGCAGGGGCGGGAGGTCTATTTTGAGATCCAGGACACCGGTCCCGGCATTCCGGAAGCCCTCCGGGAAAAGATCTTCGAACCCTTTTTCACCACCAAAAAGGACGGCAAAGGCACCGGACTTGGCCTTTCCATCTGTCACAGTATAGTTAATCGGCACGGAGGGCGAATAGAGGTAGAGAACGTCCGGCCCTCCGGAGCCCTTTTCAGAATATGGCTTCCGGCCCGGGGAGATGAAGACCAAAGGACGAGTACTGATCATAGATGACGATCCCGGGATAAGGGATGCGGGCTTCCAAGTCCTCAGCCGGGAAGGCTACGAGGTGGAGCTAGCCGGTACGGCCGAGGAAGCTCGCCGATTGATCTCAGATTACGAGTTCGATGTCATCCTCCTCGACCTGAAGCTTCCCGGGACCGAGGGGCTTGATCTTCTGAAAGAGATCCGGGAAGAGGACCCCCAGAGCCAGGTGGTGGTCATCACGGCTTACGGTACAGTGCAGGTAGCGGTTTCGGCCATGAAGCTGGGGGCGGCGGACTTTCTGCAGAAACCATTCAGCCCCCAGGAGCTTCGCCTGGCGGTAGCCAAAGCCCTGGAGAAGAAACGCCTCACCCTGGAGAACCTCTATCTCAAACGAACCCTCGAGGAGAGAGAGGGCCGGGTAGAATTCATCGGAAAAAGCGCGGCCATCAAGCGGGTGCTTGAGCAGGCCCGGCTGGCGGCTGAAACCGACTCCACGGTCCTTCTCACCGGAGAGTCCGGCACCGGCAAGGGGTTGCTCGCCCGCAAGATCCACGAAATGAGCCCTCGTCGGGAGGGGCCTTTCGTGGCTGTGGATTGCGGCACTCTGGTACCCACCCTCTTTGAATCCGAGCTCTTTGGACACGTAAAAGGGGCCTTCACCGGGGCCACCTCCCACAAGGTGGGCAAGTTCGAGCTGGCCCACGGAGGAACCATCTTTTTCGATGAAATAGGGAACATCTCCCCGGACATTCAGGCCAAACTACTTAAAGCCGTGGAAGACAAAGAGATCTCGCCGGTGGGCAGCCACCGGTTGATCAGAGTGGATGTCCGGATCATAGCGGCCACTAACAAGGATCTCCGGGAAGAAGTCAAGGCCGGAAGGTTTCGCGAAGATCTCTATTTCAGACTCAACGTGATCTCCATCCATCTTCCCCCCCTCCGGGAAAGGAAGGAAGACATTCCCCTCTTGGCCCGGTATTTCCTGGAGCGCTATGCCGAAAAGCACGGCAAACCCGTAAAGGAACTCTCACCGGAGGTCCTTGAGGCCTTCAAGCGATATCCCTGGCCGGGCAACGTGCGGGAATTGGAAAACACCATCGAGCGCCTGGTGGTCTTCGCCCGCCGGCCGGTCATAGGTCCGGAAGATCTCTACTTTGCAGGTTTCGAGGCCGAAAAGCTGGATCTCGACCTGGAAGAAGACCTCACCCTGGAAGAACTTGAGAAACGCTACATTCTGCGGGTGCTAAGGGCCTGCGAGGGCAACAAGACCCTGGCCGCCCAAAAGCTCGGGATAGACCGCAAGACCCTGCGGGAAAAACTCAAACGCTGGGGCCTAGCCTGAGGAACCAGAAGAGCTGAAACCCCAGCCCCTTTGAAGACCAGCGAAGCCCCAAAAGGCCATGAAGCAGCTTTACCTCCCGGCCCGAAGAAGAGTGTTTGTAGGAAAAAAGAAAGGCCAGTTCATGGATCTTTGTTTGGGCCTCGACCTCGTAACGGTAAAGCCCCCAAAGGAGGCACACATAGCGTCGACCATCCGAAAACCTGTAGATCTCAAGGAGCCTCAGAAGGGGTCCCAGGTTGCGTTCAAGCCCCTCGTCATAAAAGGGTAAAAGAGCCGGAAAGTAAAAGAGACTTTCGTCGGCCTCTGACCGACGGTAGTGCACAAAGAGGGGCCAGACTCTCACGAACTTCTCCCGCTCGCGCCCCCGCCGTACAATCTTGCGGTAGCTCGAAAGGAGCAGGAAGCGCCCGGAGACCTCCTCCTCCGGGCCTCGGCGGAGGTGTTCCCCCTGAAAAAGCGGCCAGAGGACGAAGTTGGATTCGTAACCCGGTTTCTTCCGGAACCCAAAAAGAGGCCAGAGACGGAACCCCTTCCGTTCCTCCCCCCTCTGCCACTGGACGAAAGGCCAGGGGAAATCCCACTGGACAAAACGACCATCCCTGCTCCACACATGCTGGAAAAAGGGCCAGAGGTAGATCCTCCTCTGGTAAGAAGGGGTGTCCTCCCGCACGAAAAGGGGCCAGACCATGCGTTTGGTAAAGGCCGGGCGGCCTTCTTCGTAACGGGTCTCCCGGAGGAAAATAGGCCACAGGATGAAACTCCGGCGGAAAGTCCCCTTCTTTGCACGGTAGCCAAAAAGGGGCCAGACTTTGATCCCCGAAAGCGTCGGCCCCCGACTGTAATTGAAGATAGGCCAGAGGACATTGGTGGAACGGTCGCCATCCACAACGGCTGTGGAATAAAGGGGCCAGAGGACGAAGCGGATCTCGTCGTAGCCGAAGCGGTCCTTCAGCGTGCCGTAAAGGGGAAAGATTCCCCCGTAACCTTCGCCTTCCGCCGTACGTCCCCAGAAGATCGGGAAGTAAGTATGACTTTTCTCCTGACCCTTCCTTTCCCCCACCTCCCAATCGTAAGAAAAGAAGGGCACGAACCGGAACCGACGGTAGGTCTTCTCCTCGTGGTAATGGCCGAGAGGGGAAAGAAAATAGAGGTCCTTTTCACCGGAAGCCCTGCGGTCAACCCAGGAAAAAAAGGGGCGAAAAGAGAAAGAAGCTTCCCGGCCGTTGCGATAGCGGTAAAAAATCGGGCCGGCCACCTCGAGTCGCTCCACCTCCCCCGTCTGAGAACGGAAAAACAGGGGCCAGAGATTGACCCGACTCTCTCCAGCCCAAATCGGGGAAGGGCCGAGCAAGACCGCGATAAGTAGCAACCGGAGGAAGCTTCTCATCAGTGCATGGCGGCTCCGGCGATGGTCCCCAGGACCGAGATGGGCACCTGTTCCTGGATGCCGGTGGTAGCCCGGTTCACGTTCTGAAGCGCTCGCTTGGCTTCGAGGTAAAGGGAATCGTCGTTTACCAGTTTACCCAGAGTCCCTTCGCCCCTTTCGATCTTCTTCGTAATGCGTTCAAGAGAGGCGGCCGCCTCGTTCAAGTGGTCATAGAGAGTCTCATCCGCAAGGAGTTTGCCCAAGGTCCCTTCTCCCTTGTTGATCTTTTCGGCCACTTCGGCGATAGCCAGAGAGCCCTTCTCCACGCTCTTCATGGCTTCCCGGAAAGAAAGATAGAGTTCCTCATCCGTTAAGAGTTTCCCCAGCGTGCCCTCGCCTCTCTGCATCCTCTCCGAGATCTCCCGCAGATTGGCCATGGTAACCTTAAAGTCCGAAAAACTGCTCTTGATTTCCCGATAGAGTTCCTCATCGGTGAGGAGTTTGCCCAGCGTCCCTTCCCCACGAGCCACCTTTTGCCCCACCTCCTTGAAAGCCGCGCTGGCATCACGAAGGTTCACGATAAGTTCCCGCAGGTTGTTCTTGCCCTCTTCGCTACCGATGAGCTCCGCCAGTCCCGAGGTCACCTGCCTAAGATCCTTGAGGGCCGGGCCGACCTCGGCGATCACCTCGCTCAAGTCCATGGGACTTTGCGTGCGAACGATTACCTCTCCAGCCGAAAGCCTCTCCGGAGTTCGCCCCTGTTTGATCTCCACGAAACGATCCCCCAAAACTCCGGCCGTCCGGATACGGGCCTCGGCGTCCTTGGCAAGTTTTACATCCTTATAGATCAGGAGCTCCACCCGAGCCTTACCTTCCGGAAGAAGGGATATGTTGCCCACCTTGCCGATTTCCACGCCCGCCATCTCCACTTTCGCTCCCCGCACCAGCCCCGAGACGTTCTCAAATACGGCGTAAACAGGGTAAGTCCCCTTGGGCACTAAAGACTCTTCCGCCAGTTTGACCGTGAGATACCCCAGAGCCAAAAGAGCGGCCAAGACAAAGATTCCCACCTTAATTTCGGTACTCTTTTTATACATTTTGGCCCTCCTCAGGATGACATCCCTCAAAGGCACTCTTTAAGAATTCCTTTACAAAAGGATGCTCGCTTCTTCTTATCTCGTCGGGTGTGCCCTCGGCCACCACCCGGCCCTCATGAAGGATAGCAATGTAATCCGCGGCTCCCATGGCAATGGGTACATCGTGGCTTACCACCACCCCGGTAAGCCCATACCGTCGCTGGGTATCCCGGATTAGTTTCATGATGGAAACCTGGAGGATGGGATCAAGCCCGGTAGTAGGCTCATCAAAAAGGATGATCTCCGGTTCAAGGGCCAGGGCCCTGGCCAGGGCCGCCCTCTTTTTCATCCCCCCTGAAAGCTCCGAAGGATACTTATCGCGGGCTTCCAGCAACCCCACCACTGAGAGCTTTTCGGCCACCTTCTCCTCGATTTCACGCTTTGAAAGCCTGCTATGCTCCCACAGAGGAAAGGCTACGTTTTCGGCCACGGTCATGGAGTCGAAAAGAGCCCCTTCCTGGAAAAGGAAACCGAATCGTTTCCGGAGCTTCTGCCACTCTCTGTCCGAAAAGCTAGTCACATCCTGACCATCAATGAGAATACGTCCCCTATCCGGCTTGAGCAGACCGATAATATGCTTTAAGAGTACGCTTTTACCCGTTCCACTTCGCCCCATGATGAAGGTAAGTTTTCCGGTGGGGATCTTGAGACTAATCCCTCGCAGGACCACATGTTCCCCGAAGCTCTTGTGAATATCGATCAGTTCCACCATGGTTAGAAAAGCAACGAAGTCATGATGTAGTCGCCAATCAATATGCTTACAGAAGCGATCACCACCGCTTCCGTGGTAGCCCGGCCCACACCCTCGGCCCCTCCGGAGGCGTTGTATCCCTTGTAACACCCTATAATGGAAAGAAGTCCCCCAAAGACAAAGGCCTTATAAATACCACTGCTAATATCCATCCACTCCACCATCTCCTGCATCTTCTTGATAAAAATACCCGCATCCACTTTGAGAAGCATCACGCCGACCAGGTAACCTCCGGCGATGCCCACCAGATCCGCAATCACCGTAAGGAGAGGCACCATCAGGACCGCGGCCCAAAAGCGCGGTACCACCAGGTAGTGCACCGGATTGACGGCCATCACCTCTAGGGCGTCTATCTGCTCCGTGACCCGCATGGTTCCGAGTTCAGCCGCCATAGCCGAACCGGCCCGGGCCGTAACCATGAGACTGGTAAGCACCGGTCCAAGTTCCCGAACCAGCGAAAGAGCCACCAGCCCTCCGAGAAGGGTCTCCCCTCCGAACTTTGAAAGGGCCCGGTAGCTCTGGAAGGCGATCACCATTCCGGAGAAAAGGGCCGTGAGCACCACCACCAGCAGAGAATTGACCCCCACAAACTCCATCTGTTTAAAGAAAAGCCTTATGCGATAGGGTGGTTTTACCGTGTAAGCCAGGGCAGTCAAAAAAAGAAGGGCCATCCCCCCGGCCTGGGAAACGAAATTTAACCCTAGCCTTCCGAGATACTGTAGCAATCCTACCATGCCCCACCTCGTCGTAAGACTCCATTATATAATCACTACCTGTTCTCTAGCAACCTCGCAATTTCGGCCCTAGAGGGCACCCCGGAGAGTCCTGGGCGGCTAACCCCGATGGCGGCCATCTCCATGGCCTTTTCGAGGGCGCAGGCCGGATTTTCTCCCCTAAAAAGGAGGCCGAAGAAGCCTCCCGCGAGGATGTCCCCGGCCCCGGTGGTATCCACGGCCTGAACCTTACGGGCCGGGAAAAACCTTTCCCGTTTTTTCATGAAAAGGCTGGCCCCCTCGGCCCCCCGGGTGAGGACCAAAATTTTCGAGCGTTCTTTGAGGGCCTCAAGCAGCGCCTGGGGATCAGCGGCCAGGTCCTCCTGGCTCACCACCACGGCCTCGAAACGGGGGCCTTTCGAAAGATCCGGCTTCGCGGGCCTGACGATACCCTCGCCCTCCACCTCTCTGAACCAGCCCTGAGGATTGGCCACCAGAAAACGGTAACGGAAGGCCCGGGCGTAGACCTCAGCCCGCAGAGGGATCTCATCGAGCACCGGGGCCAAGTGCAAAACCTCGGTTTCCAGAGGCTTGCGGTAAAAGACTTCTAGATCAAGGGGAGCGGCCCGGGCCAGTACCCTCTGACGACGGCCCTCCGGCGTCTCCAAGTTTTCAAAGACCGTGGTCTCCCGGGAGACCTGATGGTGGAAAAAAAGCTCCGGAAAAAGGCTCTCCAGGCTCTCGGAGGGCTCCGCCGAGGAGGTCAGGACATGGGTCTCAAAGCCCAGTCTTCTTACGGTAAGCCCGGCGTAAAGGACCGCTCCTCCGAAACGGAAACCTCCTTCCGAAAGGACGTCCCGGGTGAGATGCCCCACCAGGAGGTAACGGGCCATCTATTCCTCTAGCACCGCCCCTCTGGCCCCGGAGCTCACCAGCCTAGCGTAGCGCGCCAGTACCCCGGAGACCTTCTTGCGCTTGGGACGGAATTTCTTGCGCCTTCTCTCAAGTTCTTCCTCCGAGACCATAAGATCCAGACGGCGGTCCGGGATGTCGATCCGGATGGGGTCCCCGTCTTGGACTAGAGCTATAGGACCACCCTCGGCGGCCTCCGGGGAGACGTGTCCGATACAGGCCCCCTGGGTGCCCCCGCTGAAACGGCCATCGGTAATGAGGGCTACCGAAGACCCAAGCCCCATCCCGATAAGAGCCGAGGTAGGCGAAAGCATCTCCCGCATGCCCGGACCCCCTTTGGGACCCTCGTAGCGAATGACCACTACGTCTCCGGGGCGAATCTGTCTCTCCAGGATGGCTTTGTAGGCCTCTTCCTCGGACTCGAAGACCCGGGCGGGGCCTTCGTGACGCATCATTTCCGGGACCACGGCGCTGGTCTTGACCACGGCCCCCTCTGGAGCCAGGCTTCCCCAGAGAATGGCTATGCCTCCTTCTTCCCGGTAGGCCTTCTCCAAGGGGCGAATGACTTCCGGATCCCGAATGCGGGCCTGGCTCAGGATGGCCTCCAAGGGTTCTCCCGTACCGGTAAGGACGCCGGTGTCGATAAGCCCAGCCCGTTTGAGTTCCGCCATGACCGCCGGTATCCCGCCAGCCTCGTGAAGCTCGGGAACACTGTGGGGCCCGGCCGGGATGAGACTGGCCAGCACCGGAGTCTTACGCGAGATCTCGTCAAAGACCGTAAGGGGTAGATCCAGTCCGGCCTCCCGGGCGATGGCCGGGACATGGAGCACAGTGTTGGTGGAACAACCCAAGGCCATGTCCACCGCAATAGCATTGCGGAAGGCGGCTTCGGTAGCGATCTTCCGGGGAGTGATCCTCTTGCGAAGGAGTTCGACCACTTTAAAGCCCGTCTTCTTGGCCAGCCTCAGTCTTTCGGCCGTAACCGCCGGTATGGTTCCGTTTCCCGGAAGGGCCAGTCCCAGGGCCTCCGAAAGACAGTTCATGGAATTGGCGGTAAACATACCGGCGCAGGATCCGCAGGTGGGGCAGGCGCATTCTTCGAGCTCCGCGAGTTCCTCCTCCGTGAGGGCTCCGCTTTTGACCTGACCGATCCCCTCAAAAAGCGAAATCAGGTTGACCTTGCGGCCCCGGAAGGTCCCGGTGAGCATGGGGCCTCCGGAAATCAGAAGGGCCGGGAGATTCAGGCGCAGGGCCGCCATGAGCATGCCCGGAGTGATCTTGTCGCAGCTTGAGACCAAGACCAGGGCGTCGAAAGCGTGGGCCCGGGCCATGATCTCGATGGCGTCGGCAATGATTTCCCGGCTCACCAGGGAATACTTCATGCCCTCGTGGTTCATGGCGATGCCATCGCAGACGCCTATAACCCCGAACTCCACGGGCACGGCTCCGGCCATGCGGATGCCGGCCTTGACCGCCTCGGCAATCTGCCGCAGGTGCACATGCCCCGGCACGATCTCGTTGAAGGCGTTGGCCACCCCTACCAGGGGTTTGCGCAGTTCTTCCTCGGTAAGCCCCAAGGCCCTGAGGAGAGAACGATGGGGGGCCCTTTCGAGTCCCTTTTTAATGCGATCGCTTCGCATAATCGACCTCCTCCTTCGTCATTTCCCCTTCTGTTATAACACCCTTGCCTTTTCGACAAAAGCGGTTAATTTTAGCTCAAATTTGGAAAGGGGGTTTTTCTTATGCGAGAAGCTGTGGAGGCGGCTTTGGCTAAAGTGAGGCCCATGCTCCAGGCCGACGGTGGAGACGTGGAACTGGTAGAGATTACGGAAGATGGGGTGGTCAAGGTGCGTCTGCGGGGGGCCTGTGGCGCCTGTCCCATGTCGCAGATGACCCTCAAGATGGGCATCGAGCGCTATCTCAAGAAAGAAGTCCCGGAGGTCAAGGCCGTTGAGGCCGTGATGTAAGGAGGAGGGCCATGGCCCGAGTTACCGTTGAAGATTGTTTACAGAAAGTCCCCAACCGTTTCAAGCTCATTCACCTCACGGTAGAAAGGGTGAAGCAACTCCGGAAAGGGGCCAAACCGCTGGTAGAGTGCGACAACAAGGAAATCGTAACCGCCCTGAGAGAGATCGCCGCCGGCAAGGTGACTTTTGAGAACATCAAAGAATTGGCCAAAGAGGCCGAGGAATTCTCCATTTCAGATCTCCTGGAAGGCAAGGCCCCCGGTGAGGAGTCGTGAAGAAAGACTACTATGCCATTTTGGGGGTCCCCCGGAACGCCACCCAAGAAGAAATCAAGAAGGCCTATCGCCGTCTGGCCTTAAAGTACCATCCTGACCGCAACCCCGGCGATCCGGAAGCTGAAGAGAGATTCAAGGAAATCTCCGAGGCCTACGAGGTCCTTTCCGACCCGGAAAAGAGGGCCATCTACGACTCTCAAGGGATGGCCGGGCTCCACCGGAGTGGTTTCCGCGGTTTCGAGGACGTGGAAGATATCTTCTCGGCCTTCTCCGATCTCTTTGAGGAGTTCTTCGGTTTCGGGTTCCGGGAAAAACCCGGACGCAAACCCCGCCCGGGGGCGGATCTCTCCTATGAGCTAACCTTAACGCTCGAAGAGGTTTACTACGGCAAGGAAGCCGAGATCACCCTAGAAAAATACGAGCGATGCGAGGCCTGCGGGGGTTCAGGGCTCTCCCCGGGCTCTCAAACACGTTATTGCCCGGTCTGCAAGGGCCGGGGGCACATCGTGCACTCGGAAGGCTTCTTCCGGGTGAGCACCACCTGCCCCAACTGTCACGGTCTGGGAACCTACGTGGCCGATCCCTGTCCGCAGTGTCGGGGAGAAGGCCGGGTATGGCGGCGCAAGAAGTTAAAGGTGCGGATCCCTCCGGGGGTGGATGAAGGAAGCATCATCCGAATCTCCGGAGAGGGCGAGGCCGGGCTTTACGGAGGGCCTGCCGGAGACCTTTACCTCAAGATCCGCACCAAACCGCACGAATACTTCCGGCGCGAAGGGAAAAACCTGCATCTCTCGCTGGTCATCGGCGTGGTAGACGCCATTCTGGGAGCCGAAACCGAGGTCCGTCACCTTTCTGGAGAGAAGATCCGGATAAAGATCCCCCGCGGTAGCCAGCCCGGAGACCGCATCCTCATCAAAGGCCGGGGGCTTCCGGATCCCAGAGGAAGAGAGCCCGGAGACCTCATCGTACACCTGGAAGTGCGTCTGCCCAGCCGGATCAACCGGGAACAAGAGGATCTCCTTCGACGTTTTGCGGAGCTTGAGAAGGCCAAGGGCCCGCAGGTCAAGGGCCGCAAGAAAAGGGGCTTCTGGGAAAAGCTCTTTCGGGAATCGGAAAAATGAGTTTTACCCATCTAAACCCGGATGGTAGCGCCCGCATGGTGGACGTCTCGGAGAAGGCGGCCACGGCCAGAGAGGCCGTAGCCCGGGGCCGGGTCCTTTTGGGAGAGAAGGTCTTTCCCCTGGTGAGAGATCGGAACCTTCCCAAAGGAGACCTTTTCGGGGCCGCCCGCCTCGCTGGAATCCTTGCGGCCAAGAGGACCTGGGAATTGATTCCCCTCTGTCACCCTCTGCCCATTACCAAGATCGAGATCAACTTCGCCCTCAACGAAGAAGCCCTGAGCCTTGAGATCGAAGCGCGGGTAAAAACCG
>WFPH01000044.1 GCA_015487645.1 Thermosulfurimonas sp.
GTTTGTGGCCGAACTGGTGGGGGGAAACGGGCTTCTCGCCAACTTCTTTGCCGCTATCTCCGGGGCCTTTATGTACTTTGCCACCTTAACCGAGGTCCCCATCTTGCAGGGGTTGCTCGGGGCCGGCATGGGGAAGGGGCCGGCGCTGGCCCTTCTCCTTTCCGGGCCGGCGGTCTCCCTTCCGAGCATGCTCGTCATCCGCTCGGTCCTCGGCACCAAGAAGACCGCCGCCTATGTGGCCCTGGTGGTGGTCATCTCCACCCTCTGCGGGTGGCTCTTCGGAACCTTTTTCGGGAGTTAGAGGAGATGCCAGGGGATAAGCTTTATTCCCCCGGGAAGCATGCCGGTCTCGTCCCCGGCATGAACCAGATAGAGTTTGGGAGGGGAGGGGAACTGATCTTTGAGAACGAGAAGGTTTTCGGCCTCCCGGGGGCCGGGGTGCGAGGTGAGCTTGACCTCAAAGGCGTAAAGGTGTCTTCCGCAGCGCAGGATGAAATCCACCTCCCTTTCCCGGCCGCCGAGTTTTCGGAAGAAATAAAGTTCCCCGGAAAGAAGCACCGAGGCCGCATGCAGGTGCTGAAAGACAAGGTTTTCAAAAAGATGTCCCAGAAAGCTCTCCGGTATCTCTCCGGGATAGGTATAGCCCGCAAGGGCACAGGCCAGCCCGGAATCAAAGAAATAAAGTTTGGGGCGTTTGGCAAGCCGCTTGGCGAGGCTGGTGTAGTAGGGGCGCAGCCGATATACCAGACCGGAGGTCTCAAGAAGGTTGAGGTAGCGCGAGGCGGTGGGCTGGGAGAGCCCGGCGTCCCTTGCGGCTTCGCTTATATTGAGAAGCGAGGCGATGCGGCTGGCGAGGACCTCAAGGAAACGGTGAAAATCGGCAAGATCCGCCACCTGGGAGAGATCGCGAAGGTCTCTTTCCAGATAGGTGGCCACGTACCCCCGCCACCAGAGACGGGCCTCCTCCGGGGAGGAAAGAAAGGCCACCGGAGGGGTGAGACCCTTGAAGAGGATTTCTTCCAGGCTGAAAGGAGGTTTGGGGGCTTCCGGAAGAAGGTCTTTTTCAAGGAGCGCAAGGAGGCCCGAGGGACGCTTGAGGAATTCCGAAAGGCTGAAGGGACCGAGTTCCAGATAGACCGCACGTCCGGCCAGGGACTCCGCCACCCCTTTCATGAGGAGAAGATTGGCCGAGCCGGAGAGTACGAACCGGCGCGAACGGTCGCCATCCACGGCCTGTTTCACATAAAGGAGGAGTTCCGGGGCCCGCTGAACCTCATCCAGGATGAGACGTTTTTCCGCAAAAAGGATTTCCCGGGGCCGGTGGCGAAGAAGGGCCAGGACCTCGGGATCATCCAGCGAAAAATAGGGCCATTCGCGGAAGGGGGACTCCTCGCGCAAAAGGGTACTCTTTCCCACCTGTCGGGGCCCGGTAAGGACCGTAACCGGCGAGAAGGAAAGCGCCCGGCGCAGGAGCCGGGCCAGATCCCGGGGATGGTATGCAAAATTATTCATAGCTTGAATAAAATTCAATCACAAGATGAAAAATTTGTAAAGGAGGTGTGCCATGGGGAAGGAGATCAAGATTCTGGGTCCGGGGTGCCCGAGGTGTGAGGCCCTTTATAACAATGTGATCCTGGCTCTTGACGAGCTGGGGCTTGAGGCCACGGTGGAGAAGGTGAAGGATCTTGGCCAGATCGCGGCCCACGGAGTGATGCAGACCCCGGGTCTGGTGGTGGACGGAAGGGTGGTCTCCCAGGGGAAAATCCTTTCCGTGGAGGAGGTAAAGGAGATCCTTAAGGAAGGGGCCTAAGAATGAAAAGCCCGGAAGGAGCGGGGAGAGGGGGCCCCCTCCGGGTCCTTTTTCTCTGCACGGAAAACGCCTGTCGTTCGCAGATGGCCGAGGCCCTGGCCAATCACTTTTTCGGGGATCGGGTCCGGGCCTTCTCCGCCGGGGTGCGCCCCGGAGGGGTGCACCCCCTGGCCCGAAAGGTCCTCTCCGAGCTGGGAATAGAGACCTCGGGGCTGCGAAGCAAACACCTTAATGAGTTTGATGGGCAGGAGTTTGACCTGGTGATCACCCTCTGTGAGGCGGCCGCGGCCGAGTGTCCGGTCTTTCCCGGGGCGAAAAAGAGGCTTCATCTCCCCCTTCCGGACCCTGCAAAGTCAAACGATCCCGAGACCTTCCGCCGGGTGCGGGACCAGATTCTCTCCCGGCTAAAAGAACTCCTTGAGGAGGAAGCGATATGAGACGCAAAAAGATGCGCTTTTTTGACCGCTACCTTACCCTGTGGATCTTTCTGGCCATGGCCTTCGGGGTGCTCCTCGGAAAACTGGTCCCGGGGACGGCCCGGTTTATCGAGCGTTTCCAGGTGGGGACTACCTCCATCCCCATCGCCATCGGACTCATCCTGATGATGTATCCCCCGCTGGCCAAGGTACGGTACGAGGAGCTTCCGGTGGTCTTTTCCAACAAACGCATGCTCGCCCTCTCCCTCATCCAGAACTGGGTGGTGGGGCCGGTGGTGATGTTCGTGCTCGCGGTGCTCCTTCTCCCGGATCATCCGGACTACATGATGGGGGTCATCTTAGTGGGCCTTGCCCGCTGTATCGCCATGGTCCTGGTCTGGAACGATCTCGCCGACGGCGACCGGGATCTGGCCGCAGGGCTGGTGGCCTTTAACGCCCTCTTTCAGGTGCTGACCTATTCCCTTTACGCCTACTTTTTCCTCTACGTCCTTCCCTGTCACCTGGGCCTTAAGGGCTGCATCATCAAGGTCTCCATGGCCGAGGTGGCCAAATCGGTCTTCATCTATCTCGGAATCCCCTTCCTCGCGGGGCTTTTGAGCAATCAGATTTTAAGACGCACTAAAGGCGACACCTGGTATTTTTCCCGCTTCATCCCCCGGGTCTCCTGGCTTACCCCCATCGCCCTTCTTTTCACCATCGTGGTCATGTTTTCCCTTAAGGGGCAGTTCATCGTGGATCTTCCGGTGCACGTCCTCCGGGTGGCCCTTCCCTATGTGGGCTACTTCTTCATCATGTGGTTCGTGACCTTCTTTATCGCCTACCGCATGGGGATCTCCTATCCCAAGACCGTGGCCGTGTCCTTTACCGCGGCAAGCAACGACTTTGAGCTGGCCATCGCCGTGGCGGTGGCGGTCTTCGGGCTCAAGTCCGGACAGGCCTTTGCCACGGTGATCGGGCCCTTAGTGGAGGTCCCGGTCCTCATCTCCTTAGTCAATGTGGCCTGGTATTTCCGAAGGAGGCTTTACGGTGAAACCTCTTAGGGGGCCGGCGCTCCTTTTCCTCCTTTTTGTCCTCTTAGCGGTGCGGGCCGGCCCGGCCCTAACCTTAAAGGAGGCCCTGCGTGAGGCCCTGGCGAAGAATCCTGAAATCCTTGCCCGGGGCCACGAGGTGCGGGCCGCGGGAAGCGCCGTGCGGGCCGAACGGGGAAGGCTCCTTCCCCAGATAAACTTTACGGCTCAGGCAAGCCGCTTAAGTGACCCCGTGCCCGTGGTCTCCATCAAGGGGCCGGGAAAATTCCCGGCTTTTAGCCGCGATATCTACCTTTCCGAGGTGGATCTCGTCCTTCCCCTTTATGTCGGAGGAAGGTTGAGAAAGAGGGTCCGCATCGCGGAGATAGAGAAGGCCTTGAGGGAGAGCCTTAAGGATCAGACCGCACTCGACCTTCTGGCCAACGTGAAGGACACCTTCTATTTAGGACTCTATCTCAGGGAGCTTGTTTCGGCCCGGAAGAAGACCCTTTCAGCGTTGAAGCGGGAGGAAAAGGAGGCCGAACTTAAGCTTAAGGTAGGGCGCATTCCGCCCCTTGATCTCCTGCGCATAAGGACCCAGGTGCGGGCCGAGGAAGCGGCTCTGGCTGCGGCCCGGGAGGGTCTGCGCCGGGCCAAAGAGGCCCTCTCCGTACTCCTCGGAAGGCCTCCGGAAAGCGCTTTTGAGCTTGAGGGCTCCATCCTTCGCGTCCGAAAGCCGAAGGAGGTTTCGCCGGACCTGGCCCTTTCCTGCCGGCCGGACATCCTGGCCCAGAGGGAGGCGGTGAGAAAGGCCGAGGAGCTCGTGGCACTTGCCTTCCGGGAGCATTTTCCCGAGCTTGACCTTTACTCAAGCTACGGTCGTAAGGCCGGCTCCGGGCTCAACCATTCCGAGGAGGTCTGGGAGGCCGGGGTGCGCCTGAGGCTCAACCTTTTCAGCGGGGGAACTATCTCGGCCCGGGTGGCCGAGGCCCGCTCGCGGGCGCTGGCCGAAAGGGAGCGTTTGCGGCTCCTTGAACTTTCGGCCCGAAGGGAGATCGCGGACGCCCTCTCCCTCATCGCCCAGGCCGAAGAAGAAGTGGCCCATCTCGAGGCCGCAAGGGCCACGGCCAAGGAGGCCTTCCGGGTGGAGAGCCTGAGATACCGCACCGGGGCCGGCACGGTGACGGACATGCTGCTGGCGCAGGCGGCCTGGGCCCGGGCCGAGGCCGAGTATCTTGCGGCCCGCTATCGCCTGGCCAAAGCCTATGTGGCCTACGAGCGGGCCACCACCCTGCTGGCCCGCGGCTGGCTCAAACTCCGTTGCTGGAATATCATAAATTCCGAAAGTAAGAATTCGGAGGAAGAAAAATGGGCAGAGAAATAGTGCTTCTCGGAGAGAAAGGGCAGATTACCATTCCCAAAAGGTTACGCGAGAAATACGGTTTTGAGGTTAGGTCCCCGGTCATCCTGGAGGAGACTCCGCAGGGCCTTCTCCTCAAGCCTTCCGTGGCCGTAGAGGTGAGGATCTTTTCCCGGGAGGAGGTTGAGGAATGGGTTAAAGAGGATCAATTGCGCGGAGAGGAAGAGCGCGAGGAGATCCTTAAAAAATGGCGTTAACCGTCTTTCTGGACAGCAATGTTTTCTTCTCCATCGCCTACTCCGGTCCTGAGCGTTCAAGGAGTTATCTCCTGTTTGAGCTTGAGAAGAAGGGCAGGCTCCGGCTTTATATCTCCGAACTCGTTTTCCGGGAGACCGCGGTAAATCTGCGGCTTAAACGGCCGGAACAGGAACCCTTCCTTAAAAAGCTCCTTTCCCGTCTGAGCATCCTTCCGGATCAACCCCTGGGCTTACCCCAACTCAGGTTTCTCCCTCTTCAGGACCGGCTCATCCTGGAAACCGCAATCTCTAACGGCCTCCAGTTTTTCCTCACCGGGAATCGGCGCCATTTCGGTCCCCTTTATGGACGGAAGATAAAAGACACGCGGGTTCTTAGTCCCGCGGAATTTCTTCACCGAAGGTTCGGAGGGAAAGATGCGAAAGATTAAGATTCTTTTCGCTTTGCTCCTGGCGGCCGCGGTGGTGGCTTTTGCCGTGCACAAGGTGCGGGAGAAGCGGGCCGCCTTAAAGAGACTTCCTCCGCCGCGGGTCGTTCCTTTACCGGTTGAGGTGGCCCGGGTCAGGGTGGGAGTCCTTCCGGTTACCGAGCACTATCTGGGGGTGATCCGGCCCGTGCTTTCTGCCAAAATCACCTCCCGGATCACCGGCTATCTCCTTTCCGTAACCAGGTACGAGGGGGATTCCGTGGAAAAAGGTGAGGTGCTTGCCCGCATTGACGATACTCCCATCCGGGCGCGCATCGCCTCGCTTAAGGCCCAGATCAAGGCCGCGCGGGTGGCCTATCTCACCCGGAAACGGATCTTTGAGCGCGACCGGGTGCTCTATCGCCACAAGGCCATTTCCCAGGAGGCCTTTGAACTTTCGGAGTCCGCCTTGCGGGAGGCCGAGGCCCGGCTCAAGACCCTTAAGGCCGAACTTTCGGCCGCGGAAAACGACCTCACCTATGCCGTGATCCGGGCCCCCTTCTCCGGGGTGGTCACGGAAAGACTCAGGGAGCCCGGGGACATGGTGGTCCCCGGAGCGCCTATCCTGGCTCTTGAAGACCCTTCCAGGGGCTATCGGGTCTTCGTGGGTGTGCCCCAGGCCAAGGCCGCGCTCTTTAAACCCGGGGCCCGGGCGGTCCTTACCGAAGGAAAAAGGAGGCTTTCGGCAAGGATCTTTCGGGTTCACCCGGCGGTAGGGCCCGGGGAGCTGGCTACGGTGGAGATCAGGCTTGCCTACCGGCCCTTCGGGCTTCCCTCCGGGGCCCGGGTGGGGGTGGATCTCGTGGTCTCCAAGGTAAGGGGAGCCATCGTGCCTCTTCGGGCCCTCCTTGAGACCACAAACGGGACCTATGTCTTTCTGGCCCGGAAGGAGACGGGGCCTTTTGCCCGCATAGAGGTGGCAAGGGTCCGGGTCTTCGGCCGCGCGAAAGAAGAGGTCGCGGTCTCCGGCGCCCTTTCTCCCGGAGACCTGGTGGTAGTGGCTCAAGAGTCCACCCTCCTTTCCCTCCATGCCGGCCAGAAGGTGCGTATAGAGGGGCCGAGACCATGAGTTTCGTAGAGCGCTATTTAAGGAACCCCTATCTCATTACCTCGGTCATCGTGCTCACGGTGGTCTTAGGTTTCATGTCCTTCCGGAAGATGCCCTTAAATCTCTTTCCCGATGCCAACTATCCGAAGATCGCGGTGGTTCTGGTCTGGCCCGGGGCCTCGGCCGAGGACATGGAAGACAAGGTGGCCCGTCCGGTGGAAAAAGAACTCGCCACGCTGGATCTGGTGCGCAAGGTGCAATCCTCCTCGCGCGATGAGGTGGCCGCGGTCTCGGTGGAGTTCGAGTATAAAAAGGGTCTTGATTCCGCGGAGGTGGATGTCTCCGCGGCCTTAAATCGCATCTGGGCTTCCCTCCCCCGGGGGCTCCTTCCCCCGCGAATCTTCCGGGTAAGCGACGCCACGGTCCCGGTGCTTACGCTGGCGGTCTATCCCCGGCCGGGCTCGCCTCTTGATCTCGCCAAGGTGCGGCAGATCGCGGATAACGAACTGCGCGAGGCCCTTCTTCGCATCCCCAAAGTGGCGCAGGTAGAGGTCTTCGGGGGCTATTTTCCGGAAATAAGGGTGGAGGTTTCTCGGGATAAGCTTTCCGGCTACGGGCTAAACCTCACGCAGGTCATCTCCGCCCTTTACGCCCAGAATCTGAACATCCCCGGGGGCCTTCTCATTCGCCGGAAGGATCAGCTCCTCATCAAGGTGGCCGGAGAAAAGCTTGAAAGGGAGAAGCTTCTGGATCTGGTGGTGGCCCGCACTCCCCAGGGCGAGATCCATCTGCGGGACATTGCCCGCGTGAAAACCCTTTACACCGAACGCGAAAGTTTCTTTCACGGAAACGGGCACCCGGCCATCGGCATCAACCTTCTGCGTCCGGAAAAGGGCCATGTCACTGAGACCCTTGAGGCCTTCCACCGGGCCTTTCCCAGGATCAAGCGCCAGTTCCCGGATCTCGTCTTTGAGATCGCCGATACCCAGGAAAACCTCATCCGCACCTCGGTCTCCAATATGATTGACGCCCTGCGGGACGCGGTGGTCCTTACCGTGCTGGTGATCTTCGTGCTTCTCGCCCGGATGCGCATGACTCTCCTTGCCGCCATCTCCATTCCCTTCACCTATTTCATGACCTTTTTCGGTATGTGGATCCTCGGCTTTGAGCTAAACATTGTGACCTTAACCGCCGTAATTCTTGCCGTGGGGCTCCTTCTTGACGACGCCATCGTGGTCATCGAAAACATTGATCGGCACCACCATCTGGGAAAACCTCCCTTCCGGGCCGCGGTGGAGGGCACGCGCGAGATCATGCTGGCCGACTTCGCCGGCACCATCACCACCGTGGCCGTGCTGGTCCCCATCCTTTTCATCGGGGGCTATGTGCAGAAGATCCTGCGGCAGCTCGCCTCGGTCCTCATCCTGGCCCTCCTTTCCTCCTATGTGGTCTCCATCACCGTGATCCCTCTTCTCTCCCAGAAGATCCTTAAACCGCAGGGCGAGCGGAATATCCTTGAGCGTTTCCTCTTCCGGATAAGCGAGGGAGTGCTTGAGCCCTTAAGGAATTTCTTCGTAAGGCTTTTTGATTTTGCGGCAACCAAGAGGCTCCTTTTCATCGGGCCGCTCGGGATCGGGCTTCTGGTGATAAGTCTCAGGCAGATGCCCCTTGTGGGTCGCGACCTCATGCCCCCCATGGACACCGGGATCATAAAGATCGCCTTTGAGACCCAGGCCAACACCTCCCTTTCCGAGACCGAAAGGATCGTAAACCGGATGGAGAAGATTATTCGGCAGACCCCGGGCTTCATCCGCATGGCCACTATGGTGGGAAGCGAACCCGGGGTGATTAGCTTCGGGGCCGAAAGGACCCCGCAGCAGGGACTCATCACCGTGCACTTCATTGACCGCTTCCACCGGAAGGAAAGTATCTGGCAGATTGAGGACCGTCTCCGGCGCGAGTTCTTAAAGATTCCGGGGCTGCGTTACGTGCATGTCTATGACTTCGGGGCCACGCCCCTTTCCTCCATCGCCGCCCCTATAAATGTGATGATAAGCGGGCCGGACCCCAAAATCCTTGATCATCTGGCCGACGAGGTGGTGGCCCGGCTCCATCGGGTGCGGGGGCTGGTCTCCATCTCCCGCAACTGGTATCCTGACAAACGCGAGATCCGGGTCCTTCCGGATCTGGAGCGTCTTACCCACTACGGGCTTTCGCCCCTTGATCTCGCCCGCACCATCCGCACGGCCTTTAGCGGCGCGGTGGCCTCGGTGCTCCGGGTCCCCGGGGAGGACGGCTATGTCATCCGGGTGCGCTTTCCAGAGAGCGAACGCTTAAGCCTTTCCGATCTCAAGACGCTCCTTATCCCTACCGCGAAAGGGCCGATCCCTCTTTCCGAGGTGGCCGAGATCCGGGCAGCGCAAACCCTTACCGTTTACAGACGCCAGGCGCTCTCCCCGGTGGTGGATGTCCTGGGCTACCGATACACCACGGCCATCACCCATCTTCAGGGCCAGGTGAACCGGCTTCTCTCTGACCTTCCCCTTCCCCCGGGCTATCGCCTAAGCCAGGAGGGGGAGATCAAGCACATGAAGGAATCCTTCGGGCGTCTCAGGCGGGCCCTGATCCTGGCCCTGGTGCTCCTTTATTTTTCGCTGGTCCCCACCTTCCGGTCCTTCGTGGACCCGCTCACCATCATGGTGGCCATTCCGCTTTCGCTGATCGGGGCGGTCTGGGGGCTTCTCATCGTGGGGCGGCATTTCTGTATGCCCGCGGCCATGGGGATGATCCTCCTTTCCGGAATCGTGGTCAACAATTCCATTCTGCTTATTGATTTCATCAAAAAGGCCCGGGCCGAGGGAAAAAGCCGGCGCGAGGCCATAGAGGGGGCCATCCGGGTGCGCACCCGTCCCATCGTGATGACTGCTCTCGGCACCATCACCGGTATGCTTCCCATCGCCGCCGAAAGGGCCCTGGGGCTTGAGAGGCTTTCCCCCCTTGCGGTGGTGGCCATAGGCGGACTTTTCGTCTCCACCTTCCTCACCCTGCTTTACGTGCCCCTCTTTTATACGCTTTTTGAGGACATAAGAGACAAACTTTCAAAAATCCGGAGGAGGTTTTCCCATGAATAGTTCCCTTGCCATCATGACCGGAGGCCTTCTCGGCCCTCATCCCCCACCTGGGGACCGCCCACTGGGATCCCCTTCTTACCGGCGCCCTTATCGGGGCCGGCGTGGTGGGGGCCTTCCTCGTGGCAAGGTTCACCAGCCTTTATGTGCCGAGCAATCGTCTGAAACAGCTTTTCGGTCTTCTGATCGTGATAATGACCGCTTACAAAATCTATACTTTAATAGGAGGTTAGCCAGGAGGAAAACTATGCTATTTCAGAACATCCCGATCGAAACTGAAGATCCGAAGTCCTTTGTTTTTGGCCCAGGCCAGAACTATAGCGTCCACCATATCAATTTTTCGCCGGGCAAAAATCTTCAGAGCTTGCCGGTAAACTTCTATTTCCCCTACCAATCCCCGATAATCAAGAAGCCGGAGGAGTTTATCGGCAATTTCTTCGCGAGGGACAGTGTAAATCTTGAGAAGCACATAGACCGTTTCTGCAAGAACACTTTCAGGAATAAAGGCACGTTCTGTACCGCTCCTTACCCGTTCCCAGAAAGCGCAGGCTTTTCTGAAATGTTCCTGGTGGTCTCCGATGAGATAGCGGATGATAACGTTAGTGTCCACTACTACCACCGAACTTTTCACGCACCACCTCCGCCCATACCTCTTCCTTGGAAAGCTCTCTTTGGGGTTGGGCGTATTTTTTTAGGGAGCCGGCCAGATCCTCAACAGGTTCAATTATTACCCGACGGTCTTCTAAGATGAGACGCAAAACTCCAGAGCCCAGAGCCTCTCTGATCTTTTTGGGAAGGGTGATTTGCCCTTTCCGGGAGACCTTGACCGTCTTTACCACCATACTTCATTCCTCGGGAAGTTTTTTAATTATTGTAAAGCAAGATTTAAAAGTAAAGAAGTTCTTAAATAGGAGGTTAGCCATGAAGCGTATCTGGGCCGCAATTCTTATCCTTCTTCTTTGTAC
>WFPH01000045.1 GCA_015487645.1 Thermosulfurimonas sp.
CCCGAAGGGAGGGGAATGTTATTTCAGAGGTCTCTTATTCGCTTTTAAGTAAAGCAAATGGGATGCCATAATCTTTGACTTTACCTCCGAGGGTGAATCTGCCGGAACTTACTGTTTGCGGGGGATCAGGGTGCAGTGGCCGGTTTTGCGTTTCGGAAATTTTTCCGAACTCAGGCTTGTTTTTCGGAAAGTTTTCCGAGGGGAAGCTTCAGGGTGAAAACGGTAAATCCTGAATGCACTCCGGCTTCAATCTCTCCTCCATGGGCCTTGAGGATGCGTTTGACGTTGAAAAGGCCCAGGCCGAAGCCTCCTGGTTTGCGGCTTTTGTAAGGCTGGAAAAGTTGGGCGTCTCTGGGAAGAAGACCCGCGGAATCAGCCACCTCCAGGCGGTAGAATGGTCCTTCAAGTTCTCCGCTAAGTTTGAGCTTCCGGGGAGGCGGAACCTCAGCCAGAGCCTCCAGGGCGTTCCGAATGAGGTTGCGAAGGACCACGCGCATTCTTTCCGCATCCACCAGAAGCTCGGCCGAGACCAGGTTGATTTCGATCTCCACCCCAAGATCCGTGATCCTCTCGGAAAATTCTTCGAGGACTTCTTCGGTCAACTCATCGATCCTGAGCCTGGTAAGTTTTAAGCTCAGAGGTTTTCTCAGATCGGAGACTTCTTCCAGATAAAGGGTGAGGCGCTGAATTTCCTCTTCGAGGATGCGTATCTCCTCGAAATCACACTTCTTTTTCAGGCGAAAGACCGCAAAATTGAGGTTGTTTAAGGTGTTTTTCACCTCATGGAGCACGGAGGCTATGGCCAGGGACACGCTCCTCAGACGTTCAGTTTCGGCTTTTTCCCGGGCCAAACTCAGTCGGCTTTCGTAATAACTTCTAAGAAGCCACAGAGTGACCCCCAGGCCTGCCAAATTGAGAAGCAGCCACAGGGCCAGTTCGAGATAAAGATGGCGTTTGATTTCATAAAAGGTTTCGCCGGAGAAATAAAGTTGAAACCTGAAAGGTTCAAGCTCCAGCGTATAGATCAGGCTTTTAGGAGGGATGTCCGAGCCCGGTACGATGATGGTCCTTCCCGAAAGGATAAGGGCCGCCCCTTTGAGAAGTCGCGAACCTTCAAGGTACTCCGAAAGAGTTTCAACCGGATCTCCTCCGGCCGTGAGGGTGGCTTTGAGGGCTGAATATAATCTCTGTTTTTCCTCCTCTAGGGTTAGATGGAAGAATCTCTCCCATTCATTTTTCAGCCGATGGAAGTTGTAGAGGAAACCCAGAGCGAGAATCCAGAGAACGGCCAGAAAGAAAAGTAAATAGCGTCTAGAGGCCATATTTCTTGCGCTTGTAACGCAGGGATTTTTCGTCTATACCGAGAAACTCCGCAGCCCGGGTCTGGACATAGCCCGTCCGCTCCAGGGCCTCCCGGATAAGGGTGCGTTCCACTTCCGCCACGATCTCGGGAAGGGTTCTCCCGGCGGAAAGACCTATGGCAAGACCTTTTTCGGGCTCTTCAAGCCCCAGGTCCTCGGGTCGGATCTCCTTTTCGCACACCAGGACCGCCCGGTGAAGGAGGTTTTCCAGTTCCCGGACATTGCCCGGAAAATGGTATTCCGTGAGCCGGCGCGCGGCTTCCGGGGAGAGCGCCACCCTCTTGCCGTATTTCCGGTTGAACTTTTCAAGGAAGTGGGTCGCAAGGGGCAGGATGTCCTCGGGCCTTTCCCTGAGAGGCGGTATCTTCAGGATCAGGACCTTTAGCCGGAAGTAGAGGTCCTCCCGAAATCTCTTTTCCGAGACCGCCTTCTCCAGGTCCTCGTTGGTCGCGGCCACGATGCGGGCCCGGCTCTTCCGGATCCGATTACTCCCCAGGCGCCGGAACTCTCCCTCCTGAAGGAAGCGCAAGAGCTTGCCTTGGAGGGCCAGGGGCATCTCCCCTATCTCGTCCAGAAACAGCGTGCCGCTTTCGGCCTCCTCGATAAGTCCGGGCTTGGCGGCTTCGGCCCCGGTGAAGGCCCCGCGTTCGTAGCCGAAAAGCTCGGCCTCGAAGATATTCTCCGGTATGGCCGCGCAGTTTACCGCTATGAAGGGGCCTTTCCGGCCGCTCCGTTCATGGAGATAGCGGGCCAGAAGCTCCTTGCCCACGCCTGATTCCCCCAGGATGAGCACCGGCGCCTCGGTGCGGGCGAAGATCTCGGCCTGACGCAGGACCTCCCTCATGGCCCGGGAGCGGCAAACCAGTGGGCCGGAGACGGCCGGAGCCCTCCTCAGACGCACCAGTTCCCCGCACCGGCGTATCAGGTTGAGAAGCACCTCCGGCTCGTAGGGTTTGACCAGGTAGTGAAAGGCCCCGGCCTTGATGGCCGAAACCGCATCCTCGATCTCGCCGAAGGCCGTGATCACGATGACCTCCACCTCGGGCCACTCCCGCTTTATCCGTCTGAGAAGTTCCAGTCCGCTCATCCCCGGAAGCCGGACATCGAGCACCGCCACCTCCACTTCTTCTTTAGCAAGTACAGGCAGGGCTTTTTCGGCACTGGAGACGCTCCAGACCCGGTGCCCCTCTTCCTCAAGGGTCTTCCGCAAGAGCTCCCGGTGGACCTTTTCGTCTTCGACGACAAGAATGTTGAGGGATTCCATGCTAAAAAGAATAGCATGGTTTGGAAGGAACCTGTAAGCGTTGCCTCCTGTTCCTCCTATCTTCCGGAGGAGGTGAGGGAGGCCGTAGAGTATCTCTTTAAGAGTCTATCCTTTGAGATCCCGCCCGGAGCCAGGGTTCTGGTTAAACCCAATCTGGTGGCCCCCCGAAATGCCCGTATCTCCTGCACCCATCCCGCGGTGGTGCGGGCGGTGTGCAAAGAGCTCCTTGAGAAGGGAGCCGAGGTCACGGTGGGGGATTCGCCGGCCTTCGGCACCTCTCAGGCCGTGGCCCGGGCCGCAGGCCTCACCCGGTCCCTTGCAGACCTTCCGATACGCATCGTGCGTTTCACTCCTTCACGCCCCATAAGGCTTCCCTGCGGCGTCACGGTGAGGCTTGCCCGGGAAGCCCTCTGCGCGGATCTCGTCGTGAATCTTCCGCGACTTAAGGCCCACGATCAGCTTCTGGTTACCGCGGCGGCCAAGAACCTTTTCGGCTGCGTGGTGGGGCTCCAGAAGCCTCTGCTCCACGCCCGCCTGGGGGAGAAAGGAGACCTCTTTTTCCGCATGATTCTTGAGGTGGGAGAGCTTCTGCCGGTGGGACTCAATATCCTGGACGCCATCGTGGCCATGGAGGGCCGGGGGCCCACCGGAGGCCGGCCGAGGAAACTAGGGCTGCTTCTGGCCTCTCGAAACGCCGTGGCCCTGGATACCGCACTTTACCTGGCCCTGGGCCTTTCACCGGAAGAGGTCCCGCTCTGGCGAACAGCCCTGCGGATGCGTCTTTTCGGGGCTCGGCCGGAAGAAGTGGCCCTACCCGCCGACCTTCCCGACCTTTCGGATTTCCGTCTTCCGGAAAGACTCTCCCCGGTAACCTTCCACCCCCTGCGCCTGCTTCGGGGGATGCTAAAGAGACTTTTTCTGCGCTTATCCTTCGCTTAAGGAGACCACTTCAGGATTGAGAGGCTCCAAATATTCACCGCCCATGCGCACGAGGAGCACTCCCCGCTTGTTGGCCATACGGATGAGATCGGAGGGAATCTTGAAGGCCGCCAGGATGGGAACTATCCTTTTTGTGGCATATTCCGGCTCGTACTCCAGAAGATTTTCCAGTTTTTCTTTCAGTTCCTGGAAGTGTTCCGCCTTTAATTTGGTCTTCACCTCGGCCACGAAAACGATTTCCTTCCCCTGAGGGGGCTTGGCCACCACTATGGCGTCGTACTGATTGGTTCGTCCCTCCTTTTCGTATTCGACATCGAGCATGCGCTTTATCACCCGGCATCCGAGCTTCTGGATCAGATAAGGCACTCCGGGGGCAAAGATGTTCTCCGTTACCGTTCCGAGGCTCCGGGCGAGATCTCCCCATCTTTTCCGCAATTCCTTCATTTCGGCCTGGAATTCCTCCCGCATCTCCTTCATCTCAGCCCGGAACTCCTCTCGCATCTCCTTCATCTCAGCCCGGAACTCCTCTCGCATCTCCTTCATTTCGGCCCGGAACTCCTCTCGCATGTCTTCTACGGCCCTCACCAGGTTCCAGGCGATATCTCGGAGGAGCTTCAACTCTTCTTTGAGCCGCTCGTGTTCATCCATGACCCGGGCTTTGAAATTTTTGAACTCCTCTTCCAGGGTTTCGAGGCGCATACCTGTACTCCTTCATTCGGTTGGAATTTCTAAAATATTACCATAGAATCTTAACGAAGGGCCAACAAGGATATATTCTTTTAATCATCATGAATTTCCGCGAGATCCAGTTTGTAAAGAGTGTGGTTAAGCCGGAGGATCTTCCGGTTCCGGGGCTTCCGGAGGTGGCCTTTCTCGGGCGCTCCAATGTGGGAAAGTCCTCTCTCATCAACGCCTTTCTCGGGCGAAAGAAGCTCGCCCGGGTCTCCTCCACACCGGGGTTCACCCGCGCATTAAACTTTTTCCGGGTGGATCACCGTTTCCTAGTGGTGGACCTTCCGGGCTACGGCTTTGCCAAAGTCCCGCCGAAGGTGAAGAGGGCCTGGAAGCGTCTGGTCGAGGGCTATCTTTCAGCCCCGAGACCCCTTCGACTTCTCATCCTGATCTTCGATATCCGGCGCCGGGCCGACGAACTTGACCTAGGTCTTCTTGAATATGTGGAAAGCCTCAACCGGACCTACATAGCGGTGCTCAATAAGGTGGACAAACTCTCCAAAAACGAAAGGGTTAAAGCCCGGACGGAATGGCTTTCCGTCCTCTCCCTTCCAGAGGAGGAAATCTTTCTCACCTCCTGCCGCACCGGAGAGGGTATCCCCGCGGTAAGGTCCCGCATCCTTTCAGCCCTGGAGATAAAGGCTTGACTTTGTTTAGAAGATTTCCAAAATAAGAAAAAATAAACTTTGGAGGAAAAAGAATGGTTAAGAAATTTTTAGTTATAGGG
>WFPH01000046.1 GCA_015487645.1 Thermosulfurimonas sp.
ACTTAGAGAACTCCTTTTCCAGTTTTTCGACCTCTTCAGCCACTTCATAATTATAGCCTACCTTGATCAAGGTCCTCACAAAAGCAGGGCTTCCCACCACACTTACGGTAGCCGAACCCTCGACGAAGACCTCTCCCCCGACAATTCCATTTTCACCGACCACCGAAAGCATACCGCCTACAATCGCTCGAACTTGAAGCAAATACCCCGTGACATTTAAATTGCCTTTCACCTTCAGGCTAGCGTACTCCACAATGTTTAAGACCGCCTCCTTGCCAGCCCAAATTTCGACGTGCTCTCCTTTAACAATTCCCAAAATTACTAAGGCCCCTTCGGCTTTGATGGTAGTCCCGTCTTCCACATTTCCTCTGATCTCGAGATCGCCCAAGGTTTCCACCTTAAAACCTCTTTTCACCGAACCGGTGATCACCAGCTTTTTACCATGGAAATGAATATTGCCGGTGCTCCAGTCTACATCTCCCCCCAGGGTGTAGACCGAATAAAGCCTAAGGTAGCGCCCCTTGAGCTCCAAAAAACCCCCCTCTTGGGCCACGATCAAGCCCTCTTTAATTTCACACTTCAATCCTGGCCCCAAGATCAGGTCGGCTTTAACCTTCCTACCTTCGAGTTCTGCGAGCTCCTTTTCTATAGCTTCGATCTCCTGGTCTTCCCCTCGGGATTCGATCTTGATATGTACCTTTTTGCCCGGTTTGGAAGGCACAGGTTCTCCCCATACCGTAAGCCCGGGGATACCAGGAGAAGGCGGCCGGACTTTGGCCACAGGCGTCCCGGCCGGTACAGAAACCAGAGCATTCACTTCCCGCCAGTCTACCCGATGAGGGGAAATCTCTCGGGGTCCCCGCGAAAAATCTATCAAAAATTCAATCTTTCCGTCCTCCCCGTCTTGAGGAGGCTGGCCTCGGGCTACGATCAGGCGTCCGTCCTCGAAGATCGGAGGATCAAGAAGATTCTGTAACCCTACCGTCTGCAACTGCTCTTTGAGTAGAGAAAAATCTTGATAAGATAGGACCTTGCCCGAAGGGGCCTCTATCCAGGCCTCCATTCCATCGGGAGAAGTCTTAAGCTGATAACCACCTTCAAGCACTAAAACCGTCGGCCCCATCCGAAAGTAGCCTCAAAGGGTTTCGTGATTCAAAATAGCGCAAAAATTGTATATTAAAAGATCTAGATAAATGGGCTGCAGCCTCTCCTAACATTTGGTAAGAGTCCTCTGAATAACATTCCCCTCCCTCCGGGGGATTGGGGAGGGTGGACTTTTACATAGGTCTCTTGGTAAATCTTTAATATGAAGAATCCTTATCACCATCCTGTAGAAAAGGTCGCTTTTCATTTGAGCACGGATCTTACCCGGGGCCTTTCAGAGAAAGAGGCCCTTTTGCGGAAGGCGCGCTATGGTCCCAATCGCCTGCCCACCCCACCAGGAAGATCGTCTTTTAAGATCTTTCTAAACCAGTTCCGGTCGCTTTTCATCTACGCCCTCATGGTGGCCGGGGTGGTCTCTTATTTCATTGGGGAACTGGTGGATGCGACCGTGATCCTAGCCGTGGTGGTCATAAACGCCGTGATCGGTTTCTTTCAGGAATATAAGGCCGAACGTACCCTAGAAAGTCTCAAAGAATTTCTAAGTCTCCAGGCGGTGGTTATACGCGAAGGGCACCCTCGAACCATCCCAGCTGAAGACCTTGTACCCGGGGATCTCCTGCTCCTTAAGGCCGGAATGAAGGTCCCGGCGGACGCTAGGCTGGTGGAAGCTAGAGGGCTTTCCGTGGACGAATCCGTGCTCACCGGGGAGAGCCTTCCGGTGGAAAAGTCCCCGGAGATCCTCCCAGAGGAAGTCCCGCTAGCCGAGAGGAAGAACATGGTCTTTTCCGGAACTTTGGTGGTGGCCGGGGAAGGGCGAGCCCTGGTGGTAGCCACTGGGGCCGAAACCGAATTCGGGAAGATCGCCCGGATGATGGGTGAGATCCGGCTGCCGAAAACTCCCTTGGCCCAAAAACTGGAAGGGTTCACCCGCTGGGTAACGGTGGCCATCGTGTTCCTGGCTGGTCTTACCTTTGCCGTGGGCTATTTCCGGAAATTTTCACTGGAGGAATCCTTTATGGCCGCGGTGGCCCTGGCCGTATCCGCCATCCCGGAAGGCCTCCCTGTCATCCTTACCGTAGCTCTCGCCATGGGGGTAAAACGCATGGCCGAAAAGAAGGCCATTATTCGTTATCTCCCGGCGGTGGAGACCCTTGGAAGCACCACGGTGATCTTCACGGACAAGACCGGCACCCTTACCGAGAATCGCCTCCAAATAGAAATCCTGGTGACCCCGGAGGGAAAGGCCTACCTTGCAAGAAATGTCCCCCAGAAAGAGACCTCCCTTCGTCCGCTCCTTGAGGCCGCCGCTCTAACCCTCGAAGAGGGACACCCCCTGGACGAAGCTTTGAAAAGGATCCTTTCGTCTCCGGAAAAATTGACCGCCGAGTATAGGGTTTTGAACAAGCTGCCCTTTGATTCTTCGCGAAAGTACTCCGCGCTCCTGGTGGAAAAGGAAGGGCAGAGATGGGTCATCCTCAAAGGGGCTCCGGAGATAGTCTTGGCCTGGTGTCGGAAGAAGGAACCCCTCGAGGGGGAACTACAGAGACTAGCGGCCTCCGGTCTCAGATTGATAGCCCTGGCCTGGAAGGAGACGATCCACTCAGATCTTTCGAAGGCCCTCTCCGAGGGAGGATTCGCGCCCCTCGGGTTGCTCGGCTTTCGTGATCCTCCTCGACCGGAGGCCGAAATCGCGGTAAAGACCTGCCTTTCGGCCGGGATCAGGGTCAAGATGGTTACCGGGGATCACCCCCTCACCGCCGAAGCCATTGGGCACCGCGTGGGTCTTTCCGGAAAAGCCGTCACCGGGGAAGAGTTGGCCAAACTGGGGCCGGAGGAGGCCTACGAGCTTCTCTCCCGCACAGACATCGTGGCCCGGGCCACTCCGGAGACCAAGCTGCGCCTCATCGAGGCCTTCAAGGCCCGGAGCGAGATCGTGGCCATGACCGGAGATGGGGTAAACGACGCCCCGGCGCTCAAGGCCGCCCATATCGGCGTGGCTATGGGAAGCGGCACGGAAGTAGCCAAGGAGGCCGCCGACATGGTGCTGCTCGACGACCATTTCGCCACCCTAGTGGTGGCGGTGGAGGAGGGTCGCACGGTCTTCGATAATCTGAAAAAGACGCTGCTTTTCATTTTTCCCACCAACGGTGGAGAGTGCCTGTTGCTTCTGGGAAGCCTTTTTGTGGCCTCGGTACTTCCGGTGCTTCCGCTCCACATCCTCTGGATCAATCTGGTGACCACCGTGGCCCTGGCGGTGACCCTGGCCTTTGAGCCCGCCGAAGAAGATGTCATGGCCCGGCCACCGCGTCCGCCGAAGGCTCCCCTCCTCGACCGGTATCTGCTTTTACAAATCGCTCTGGTCTCTTTGGTGATGGCAGGAATATCCTGGGCCGGTTTCGCTTACTGGAAAGCCCGGGGCGACCTGGCCGAAGCCCGGACCATAACCGTAAACCTCATCGTTTTCATGGAGACCTTTTATCTTTTAAACACTCGGTTCCTCCGGAGAGCCCCCTTGAACCCGATCAAGCTCTTCACCGGGAACCCTGCCCTCCTTCCGGGCCTCCTGACCATCGTTTTCTTGCAGATCCTTTTCACCTATCTGCCTTTTCTCGGTCGCGTCTTCAAAGTGGCGCCCCTGCCGGCCCCGGCCTGGGGGCTGATCCTGGGGGGAGGCTTCCTTCTCTTCGTTCTGGTGGAGCTCAAAAAAAGGCTTGCCTCCAAATCTTGACGGCCTCCGGCTTCCGAGAAATACTCCCGAAGACTCCAATCGAGGAGGTGGCCCGGTGAAACTGGCCGTTTTGAGCGACAGCCACGACCACATCCCCCACCTCAAGAAAGCCTTGGAGCGGGCTCAGGAAAAAGGGGCCGAGGTTTGCTTCCACTGTGGCGACCTTATCTCGCCCTTCATGATCCCGGTGCTCGCCGAATTCCCCGGGCCGGTGCATCTCATCCTGGGTAACAACCGGGGAGACCCTCATCTCCTGGAAAAGCAGGTGGCCCGGTTCGAGAACGTGCACTTTCACGGCGAATTCGCCTTCCTGGAAGTGGCGGGTCTCTCCATCGCCATGGTCCACTATCCAGATCTGGCCCGGGGCTTTGCCGCCACCGGAGACTACGACCTGGTGCTCTGCGGGCACACCCACGTGTATAAAGTGCTGTGCGTAGGCCGAACTTTAGTCATCAATCCCGGAGAAATCCTGGGCAAGGAAGGGACTCCCACCTTTGCCCTTTACGATTCCGAAACCGGTGAGGTGGAGAAACAGGAACTTTTATGAAAGAAAAACAAAAAGAAATCGCCAAAGTATTTCTGGACATCTCCAAGTATAGTTTAGGAGCTGGACTGATTGCGGCTTTAATTTCTCCTCAAACTCCCTGGCAGGTGGTGGGTATTATCGTAGTCATGGGAATAGCCAGTTTCTGCCTGGGATGGTATCTTTATCCTGACGAAGGCTAAGGGAGTAGAAGAGATGGTGGAAAACGCCCTTATCCTGTTAGGAGGTCTTTTGTTAATGGGGGGCATAGCCCTTTGGTTAACTAGACGCAAAATACACCAGCACACCTCCCCTTAGATTTTTAAAGTTTTTTAGATGCGCGTAGCGGTTGATACCGGAGGGACCTTCACGGACTTCGTGGCCGAGATCGAAGGCCGTCTGGTGACCCACAAGGTCCCTTCCACTCCGGAGGACCCCTCACGAGCCATCCTCAGGGGATTGGCCGAGCTCACGGAGCGCACCGGGAGGGCCGCCGAGGAGGTCCTGCACGGGACCACCGTAGGCACGAACGCCTTTCTCACCCGGCGGGGCGCCCGGGTAGCGTTGCTCACCACCCGCGGTTTCGAGGATGTCATCTTCATCGGCCGTCAGGCCCGACCGGAACTCTACAACTTCATGGTAGAAAAACCCCGGCCGGTGGTGGCCAGAAGCCTGATCCTGGGAGTAAGGGAACGGGTGCTGGCCGACGGCACCGTGGAAATCCCCCTGGCCGAGGAAGAGCTCGCCCGGGTGAGAGCCTGGGTAGAGAACAAACGGCCCGAGGCCGTGGCCATCTCCTTTCTTCACGCCTACGCCTTTCCAGAACATGAAAGACGCCTGGCGGAAGCCCTGGCCGACTTAGGAATTCATATTTCTCTTTCCTCGGAGATCCGACCGGAGTTCCGGGAATTCGAACGCACGGCTACCACCCTGCTCAACGCTTATCTGGCACCGGTGATGGGCCGCTACGTAAGACGCCTCTCTGAAGCTCTGCCCGGGGCCAGGATCTTCATCATGCAGTCCAACGGCGGGCTCATGCCGGCGGAGGCCGTGGAGAGACGGGCGGTGATGACCCTCCTTTCCGGGCCGGCCGGAGGAGTCATGGGGGCCCTGCGGCTGGCCAGGGAACTGGGATTTGAGCGAATCCTTACTCTCGACATGGGAGGCACCTCCACGGACGTATCGCTCTGCGACGGTGCTCCCACCTACACCAGGGAGTACGAAATCGAGGGGCATCCGGTGGCCCTCCCATTGATCGACATCCACACCATCGGGGCCGGAGGAGGATCGCTGGCCTGGTTCGACCCGGGAGGGGCGCTCCGAGTGGGCCCCCAGAGCGCCGGCGCGAACCCCGGTCCGGCCTGTTATGGCCGCGGTGGAACCCGTCCCACCATGACCGATGCCCACGTGCTGGCTGGCCGTCTCCTCCCCCACCGCTTCCTCGGGGGGCGGATGTTGCTTAGCCCCGAACTTTCTGCCCGGGCCCTTGCGGAGCTGGGCGCTCGCCAGAGGCTCTCCCCGGAAGCCCTGGCGCTGGCCATCATCGAGATTGCTAACACCAACATGGAAGCGGCCCTGAGAAAGGTCTCGCTTGAGCGAGGCCACGATCCCCGGCAGTTCGTTCTGGTGGCCTTCGGAGGGGCCGGAGCCCTGCATGCCGCGGAACTGGCGGCTCGACTCTCTGTCCCTAGAGTGCTGGTTCCCCGGCTCTCCGGAGTCCTTTCCGCCCTGGGGATCCTTTTGGCCGAGCCCCGGTTCGATTTCTCCGCGGGGCTCCGGCCCTCGAAGGATCCGGTCACCTACCGTTTCCTACGTCAAAAACTGGACGGGCTGCGCGAGGAAGCCCTCTCCGAGGCTCGCAAACTCGGATTCGCAACCCGGGATCTGACCCTGGAGGAGACCGTGGATCTCCGCTACCGGGGACAGTCCTTTGAAATCACGGTCCCCTTCGGACCCCACTTCGAGGAGACTTTCCACCGGGAACACGAAAGGCTTTACGGATTCCGTCTGCCCGGCAAACCCCTGGAAGCCACCGCCGTAAGGCTATCCCTGGTGATCCGACGCCGCCCCCCGGCCTGGCCGGAATTCAGAGGAGGAACCGACCTCCGCCCGGTGGAGTACACCCAGCTCCTGCTCTCCCCCCAAAGCCGCCAGAAAAGTCCGGTCTATCTCTGGGAAGATCTTCCGGTGGAGGCCGAAATTACAGGCCCAAGTCTCGTCATCGGGGATTTCACCACGGTTTACGTGCCCTCGGGTTTCCGGGCGGCCTGTGACCGTTTCGGCCATCTTCACCTTTACCGGCCCTAATCAGGGTTTATCTTTAACTTGAAGAAACCCTTTCAAGGAGCCCACCCATGGAACTCAAAAAACTCGTCAAGATAAGCGACTGCGAGTGGGAGATTCCTCCCCGGGGGGAGATGCGCGTCCCCGGGAAGATCTATGCCAGCCGCGAACTTCTCGAAGAGATGGACGAGAAGGTTTACGAGCAGGTCACCAATGTGGCCTGTCTGCCGGGGATCGTCCGGGCCTCCATCGCCATGCCGGATGCGCACTGGGGTTACGGTTTCCCCATTGGTGGGGTAGCGGCCTTTGATCCCGAAGAAGGCGGGATCATTTCCGTGGGCGGAGTGGGTTACGACATCTCCTGCGGTGTAAGGACGCTGCGCACGGGGCTCAAACGGGAGGAGGTCCTGCCGGTGCTTGAGCGCCTGGTGGACGAGCTTTTTGAAACCGTGCCTTCCGGGGTGGGTTCCGAGGGGGAGATCCGGCTTTCACCCTCGAGGCTGGACGAGGTGCTGGTCGGCGGGGCCCGCTGGGCGGTGGAAAAGGGTTATGGTGAGCCTGAGGACCTGGAGTATATCGAGGAAAAGGGCTGTCTCCCCGGAGGGGATCCCGCCTGTGTTTCCGTGGAGGCCAAGAAGAGACAACATCGCCAGGTGGGCACCCTGGGCTCCGGCAACCATTATCTAGAGATCCAGTACGTGGCCGAAATCTATGACCGGAAGGCGGCGGAGGCCTTCGGCCTCGAGGAGGACGATGTGGTCATCACTATCCACTGCGGCTCCCGGGCCCTGGGCCACCAGATCGCTACGGATTACCTGCCGGTGCTAGCCAAGGCCGCCCGCAAGTACGGTATCCCTATCCGGGAAAAAGAGCTGGTCTGCGCGCCCATCCATTCTCCGGAAGGGCAGAAATATTTCAAGGCCATGATCTGCGGGGTGAACTGTGCCCTGGCCAATCGCCAGGTCATCACCCACCTTGTGCGGGAGGTGGTAAACGAGTTTTTCAAGCACGCCAGGGTCACCCTCCTTTACGATGTGAGCCACAACACCTGCAAGGTGGAATGGCACGAGGTCGAGGGCCGGCGGCGCAGGCTCTTCGTGCACCGCAAAGGGGCCACGCGGGCCTGGGGCCCCGGACGGGCGGAGCTTCCGGAACGCTACCGGGCTGTGGGCCAGCCGGTGATCATCGGAGGCTCCATGGGCACGGCTTCCTACATCTTGGTGGGCACAGAAGAGGGAGAAAGGAAGGCCTTTGGTTCAGCCTGCCACGGAGCCGGACGCAGCATGAGCCGTCACCAGGCCCTGAAACTCTTTCGGGGCGAGCGGGTGATTGAGGAGTTGCGCCGGCGGGGAATCATCGTGCGGGCCAAGAGCCGGCGCGGAGCCGCGGAGGAGGCTCCCGAGGCCTACAAGGACGTCACCCGGGTCATCGAGGCCACCTGTCGAGCCGGTCTTGCCCGCAAGGTGGCCCGGCTTCTCCCCATGGGCTGCATCAAAGGGTAAAACCTCCGAACCCCCACTTGTAATCTTGGGGGGAGGACTTTATCCTGGTTTTGTGAAACGGGTTCTGAGGTTCCTGGGAATCGCGGTCCTGTGGTTCCTTTTTCCCGCTCTTTCTTCCTGGGGGCAGACCATTACCTTTGCCGTTCTTGCCAAGCGGGGACAGGAAGCCACCATCAAGCGATGGCAACCCCTGGTGGACTATCTCAATCTCCTCACCTCCTACACCATCAAACTCGAACCCTTATCGTTTGAAGAGCTCAAAGAGGCGGTCAAGAAAAACAAGGTAGATCTGGTCCTGGCCAATCCGGCCATGTACGTGGAATTTGAAGCCTGCTGTGGGCTTTCACCCATCGTGACCATGAAAAATCTCAAGTTCGGAAAGGCTTATACCACTTTCGGAGGCGTGATCTTCACACGGAAGGATCGCGAAGACCTGAACCATCTTCTGGATTTACGGGGCAAGACCATTCCTCCTCTTAAACCCATCCTGGTAGGAGCCGTAAACCCGGATTCTTTCGGAGGCTGGCTTATGCAGTGGCGGGAGTTTCGCCGGGCCGGCCTCAAACGAGGACGGGACTTTAAGGTGCGCTTTTATGGCACCCATGATGCCGTGGTCTTTGCCGTCCTGAGGGGTGAAGTCGACGTGGGTTGTGTACGAACGGATACCCTGGAAAGCATGGCCGAAGAGGGCAAGATCCGCCTGGAGGACCTCAAGATACTGCACCCCCAAAGCCATCCGGGATTCGATCTCCTGGTAAGCACGGAGCTTTACCCGGAATGGCCCCTGGCCCGGACTCCCAGGTTGCGAGACGAAGTGGCCGAGACCCTGGCCTCGGTGTTGCTTGCCCTGCCCAAAAGTTCGGAAGTGGCCCGAAGGGCCGGGGCGGCCTGGACCATTCCCCACAACTATCAGCCTGTGCACGAATGCCTGAGGGAACTGGGGGTAGGCCCCTATGCCGAACTGCATGCCCGACTTCTGAGAGAAGCTCAAAGGAAATACCTCAAGATCGTGGTTGGACTGGCATTTGCGGCCTTCCTAGCCGTTTCCCTGGCCTTTTATATCCTCTCCCTCCATCGACGCCTTTCCAGGGCTTATCAGGATCTTGAGAAACACCGAAACCACCTCGAACATCTGATCCGGGCGCGGACCGCTTATCTGGAAACGCTCGCCCAGAAACTCCGGGACGAGCGGGAGCGTCTGGCTGTCATCCTGCGTTCGCTGGCGGACGCCGTGATTGTTACGGATACCCAAGCACGCATATCCCTCCTCAATCCTGCGGCCGAGAAACTCCTGGAGATCAAAGCCGAAGAGGCTTATGGAAAACCCTTTTGTGAGCTCATCCCTCTGGAAATGGCGGATAAAAAGACCTGCGGTTCGGCGGTCTCTCTGAGCTTCCGAGATCAGCTGGTGAACTTTGAGGAGGCCCTCGTGAGACTCCCCTCCGGTAAAGAGTTGCTGGTGGAAGGGGCGGCGGCGCCGATACACGGCGAGGCCGGAGAAGTCTTGGGAAGCGTGATAGTGTTGCGGGACATCACCCTGCGCAAACGTCTGGAAGAAGAAGCCCGAAGATCCTCCAAACTCGAGGCCCTGAGCCTGGTGGCCTCCGGTTTGGCCCACGACTTCAACAATTTACTGGCCACCATCATGGGGTATCTCGATATCATCCGTCTCAAGGTGAAGGATCCGGAAATCGAGGCCGTGGTGGACAAGGCCGAGCGGGCCTGCCTCATCGCCCGAACCCTTACCCGGGAGCTCCTGACCCATACGGCCGGCGGCGGCCCCATGAAACGTCTCTCCTCCGTAGAAAAGGTTCTGAGGGAGGCGGTCGAATTCGCTCTGGCCGGCTCCGGGGTCAAGGCCGAATTGAGTTCCGATCCGGATCTCTGGCCGGTGGAAATGGATCCGGACCAGATAGCCGTCTGCCTCCACAACCTCCTCCTCAACGCCCGCCAGGCCATGTCCGATAAAGGAAGAATCCTTGTCCGGGCCCGCAACGTAACCCTTTCCAAAGAGAACGAACTCAACCTTCCGGAGGGACCTTACGTAATGATAGAAATCGAAGACACCGGGCCCGGAATCCCGGAAGAAATCTTACCCCACATTTTTGAACCCTTCTTCACCACCAGAGAGGGAGGCTCCGGCCTGGGGCTTTTCACCTGCCGGCGAATCGTGGAAGCCCACGGGGGGAAGATCGTAGCCGAATCCGCTCCCGGAAAGGGCGCCCTCTTCAGGATTTATCTTCCGGCCCACCCCGGGGCCGAACTATCCCCGCTCCCGCAAATTGAATCTTCAGAGGCTCCCCCCTCTTCGGCCCGGATCCTGGTCATGGATGATGAGGAGGGCGTTCGTGAAACCCTGGCTGAGCTCCTCCGGCTGCATGGCTTCGAGGTAGAAACCGCTAAAGAAGGGCGGGAGGCCCTGAAGCGGTTCCGGAAAGCCCTCGAGACTGGCCGGTCCTTTGACCTCGTAATCTTGGATCTCACCGTTCCCGGAGGGCTTGGGGGCCGGGAAATTTTACCGAAACTCCGGGAGCTTGATCCAAAAGTGCGGGCCATCGTGGCCAGCGGTTACTCTCAGGATCCGGTCATGGAGGATTACCCGAGCTTCGGTTTCGACGGGGCTCTCCTCAAGCCTTTCACCGCCAGGGATCTCCTGGAGGTCGTCACCCAGGTCCTGAAGACCCCTTCCTCCCGGGCCTGAATTCCCGCCGGCAGGGCGTCAGGCCTCAGGGAAATCTCTCAGGATGAGATCCGCAGCCTCACGGAGGTCTTCGGCCACCAGGTCCGGCACAAGCCCCCTGTCGGGGAGGACATATTCCAGTTCCCCTCGCCCGTAGCCGGTAAGCACCAGCACTCCTCTGGCTCCCACCCGACGGGCCAGCTCCAGATCCACCCATCGGTCTCCCACCACATAGGCCCGGGAAAGGTCGAGAGACAACTCCTCAGCGGCTTTGAGGACCAGACCGGGCTCCGGCTTGCGGCATCGGCAACCCGCTTCCGGGGCGTGCAGGCAAACGTACACCCCGTCCACTTCCGCGCCCTCGGCCGAGAGCCTTCGTAAAAGCTCCCGGTTGACCTCGTGCACCAGGCTTTCCGGAAAGTATCCCCGCGCCGGGCCGCTCTGGTTGGTTACGATCACCACCGCCAGACCGGCCTCCTTAAGTCGCCTTATACCTTCGGCGGCCCCCGGAATGAGCCTCAAGCGCGAGAGATGATTGAGGTACCCCACCTCCTCGTTCACCGTGCCATCCCTGTCCAGGAAAACCACCGGCCTTTTCATGGCTCACAGACCTCCCGGATCTCCTTCAATACTTCCTCCACCGAGATTTCCGTGAGACACCGGTACTCCCGGTGGCAGGTCCTTTTAAGACAGGGGCTACAGGGAAGGGGCTTTCGCACCACCCGAGCCCTGGGATTCAGGGGACCGGTGGCCTCGGGGTCAGTGGAACCGAAGATGGCCACCTGAGGGCGGCCCAGGGCGGCGGCCACATGCATGAGACCGGAATCGTTCGAGACGAAGACCGCGGCCCTCTCGATGACCGCGGCCGCGGTGGCCACATCCGTCTGACCACAGAGGTTACGCACCCGGGGAAGACCCGCCGCCAGGGATTCACCGGCCAGTCTTTCGGCCGCTCCGCCCACCAGGACCACAGACCAGCCCTCGCGGGAGAGTTCGACCGCCAGGGCCCGGAATCTTTCGGCCGGCCAGCGCTTGGCTGGCCCGTAGGCCGCTCCCGGAGCCAGGATCGCCAGGGGCGCGGAAAGACCGGAAAGGAGTCTTTCGGCCCGCGCGCGCGCCTCATCCGAAAGGAAGATCGCCAGGCTCCGATCCGGTATTTCGTAACCCAGAGCGGCCATGAGATGAAGA
>WFPH01000047.1 GCA_015487645.1 Thermosulfurimonas sp.
CTCCGGAGAGCACACCGCCTGGTCAAAGAGGCCCGGGAGAGAGCTCGGCCTTACCTTTCGCCCGGCCGTCCCATTCGGGAAGCCGACCGGGCCGTACGAAAATTCTTCCAGGAAAAAGGCGTGCTCCCCCACTATCTGCATGCCCTGGGGCACGGCGTAGGGCTTGAGGTTCACGAGGCCCCGGCCGTTTCTTATCGCAGTCGCCGGAAATTTCGCTCTGGACAGGTTGTTACCCTAGAACCCGGACTCTATTTTCCGGAACTCGGAGGGGTACGCGAAGAGGAGATGGTCTATCTCACGAGCCCCTGAGGGCTTCCACTACCTGCAGAGGAGGACGGATCTCCAGCCCCAGGCAGGTCGCAATCTCCTCAAAGTTCTCCAGCACGCTCTCGGCCAAAGCCGTTACCGTCTCCAGAGAAAGCCCCAGAAGAGGCGCCTCCTCGCGAATTTCCTTGAGATGCCCGGGATTGGTTATCGAAGGGAGCTTGGAGGCCAGGGCCACCGCGGAAATGGGACTCTCAAGGAAACCCAGCTCCGCGATCTCGGAAAGCGATCGAGGATGAAGTCCCACGCAACAGACCAAGACATCCGGAAGCTTCCAGTTCCGGAGGACCCAGGCTCCGGCCTGGGCATGATCCCAGGACAGGATCTCCCTCTCGATCTCGTGCAGAGGACGATTCCGATGGGCCTGCCAGGTCTCATAGACCTTGCGGTAAGCCTCGTACCAGTCCGTGAGAAGGACCGGCAAAGCCACATCCTCCAGCAGGGCCCCGGCAAAAGCCTCCTCGGGCTCAAAACCCTTCTTCCGGGCCACCTCCCGGGCAAAGAGCGCCCGGAAAAGAGAATCCTCCCAGAAGATCCCCAGGTCAAACCCTTCGATCTCCGGGTCTTTCAGAGTGCGAACCACCCCGTAGGAGAGGACTAGGGTCTCAATCTCTTTGAGCCCCAGAAGCGTGGTGGCTTCCCGAATCTTGCTGATCTTTCTCGACAACCCAAAATAAGCGGAATTGACAAGTTTGAGAACCTGGGTGGCGAGAGCCGGATCCTTCTCAATAAGAGGAGCCAGATCCGCCGGGGTGGTCTCAGGCTGTGCAATCCGATCCAGAATCTGAAGTACGATCTGAGGCAACGGCGGAGGAGAAAAATCCTTGAAAATACGCTCAAAGTCCCCGGTAAGAAGGGTCGCGTACTGGGAAATCTTCTTAAATATCTTAAGCAAGGCCCCTGGTCCCCTCGAAGAAGTTTGTTAAGATATACCAAATCACTGGAGGCTCGTCCAGAAAAATGTCCGGCTTCCTTTGGCAGCTGGCCAAGCTCTCTCGCCTGCGCTTTTTCTATCTGGTGAGCCGGGGCGAGGCCCGCCGGATTACCGCTCTCTATGTGCTGGTGGCCAGTTTCGTGAGTCTCAGCACGTTGGGAGCGGTGGCCTATTTTCTCGACTGGCCTCTCATTTTTCCCGTCCTCGGCCCCACGGCCTTTCTCGTCTTTTACTCTCCGGCCCGCTCCATGGCCTGGCCCCGCAATTGTATCTTAGGACACCTCTCGGCTTTACTCTGCGGACTCATGGTCTATCTCCTTCTCCTCTGGCTCTTTCCTCAAAAGCTCGTCGGGGAAGGGTTCAACCTCACGGAAACCATCTTTGCGAGCGGAGCCATGGCCCTTTCCGCCCTGATCATGGTCTTCTTTAACATACTACACCCCCCGGCCGCCTCTACCGCCATGTTGGCCGCTACGGGCTATTTCGACACTCCCGGCAAGGTCCTCGGCCTGGCTCTGGCCTTGTTCCTGCTTTCTATCGAGGGAATAATCCTTCACCGCCTGGCGGGCATAATCTACCCCCTGTGGAGGGACAAAGGATTGGCCGAAGAACCTCCCATAAAGACCAAACTCGGAGAAGTGGGCGAGGCTGCTTCTGACGAGCCCTACGCACGCCTCGCCCACCGGTTGACCACCAGAAGGGATTGAGCTTTTACTTCATCTCCTCAAAGTCGGCGTCGATAACATCGTCGCCGCCTTTCTTCTCCTCGCCGGTACCGCTACTTCCGGAGCTGGCTTCGCCTCCGCTCTGCGCTCCAGTCTGTTTGTAGACCATCTCTGCCAGACGATAGGAGACCCGCGTAAGCTCGTCCGTAGCCCGCCGAATGGCTTCCACATCCGTACCCTCCATGGCCTTGCGGAGCTCGGCGATCTTATCCTCCACCTCTTTGCGCAGATCCTCAGGCACCTTGTCTCCGAGATCGCGAAGCGACTTCTCCGTGGAGTAGATGAGGCTGTCGGCCTGGTTACGGGCCTCCACCAGCTCACGTCGCTTGCGGTCCTCCTCGGCATGGGCTTCAGCCTCTTTGATGATCCGCTGGATCTCCTCTTCGGAAAGCCCGGAAGAGGGTTTCACCACGATGGACTGTTCCTTGCCCGTGCCGAGATCCTTGGCTGTCACATGAAGGATACCGTCGGCATCGATATCGAAGGTCACCTCGATCTGAGGCACCCCGCGCGGGGCCGGAGGGATACCCACCAGTTCGAAACGGGCGATACTCTTGTTGTCCGCGGCCATAGGCCGCTCGCCCTGAAGCACGTGAATGGTCACCGAGGTCTGGTTGTCCGCCGCGGTGGTGAAAATCTGACTCTTGCGAGTGGGAATGGTAGTCCCCCGCGGGATGATGACCGTAAAGACCCCGCCCAGGGTCTCTATACCCAGGGAAAGCGGGGTGACATCCAGAAGGAGCACGTCCTTGACTTCGCCCTTGAGCACTCCGGCCTGGATGGCCGCTCCCATGGCCACCACTTCGTCGGGGTTCACCCCCTTCACGGGCTCTTTGCCGAAGATCTCCTTGACCTTCTGCTGCACCCTGGGCATCCGGGTCATACCGCCCACCAGGATGACCTCGTCGATGTCCTGGGGGGTGACCCCGGCGTCCTTCATGGCTATGCGGCAAGGTTCCTCCAGGCGCTGGATCAGGTCCTCCACCAGGGCTTCCAGCTTGGCCCGGGTGAGCTTCATGACCAGGTGCTTCGGCCCGGAAGCGTCCGCGGTGATGAAGGGCAGATTGATCTCGGTCTCGGTCACGGTGGAGAGTTCGATCTTGGCCTTCTCCGCGGCCTCCTTCAGGCGCTGGAGGGCCATACGGTCCTCGCGCAGGTCGATCCCGTGCTCCTTCTTGAACTCCTCGGCGATGTAGTCCACAATCCGCATATCGAAGTCCTCACCGCCGAGGAAGGTGTCGCCCGAAGTGGCCTTGACCTCGAAGACCCCCTCACCGATCTCAAGGATCGAGATATCGAAGGTCCCGCCACCGAGGTCGAAGACCGCCACCGTGCCCTCTTTCTTCTTGTCCAGCCCGTAAGCCAGGCAGGCCGCCGTGGGTTCGTTTATGATTCGCAGAACGTTGAGGCCGGCAATACGCCCGGCATCCTTGGTGGCCTGGCGCTGGGTGTCGTCAAAGTAGGCCGGCACCGTGATGACCACGTCCTTAACCGGCTGTCCCAGATACTCTTCAAGGTCTTCCTTGATCTTCCGCAGCACCATGGCCGAGATCTCCGGGGGACTGTAGCGCTTGCCCCGGACCTCTACGTGGGCGTCCCCGTTGGGGGCCTTGACAATCTTATAGGGGACCTTCTTCATCCACTCCTGGACCACGGGATCATCATACTTGCGCCCCATCAGGCGCTTGATACCGAAAATGGTGTTCTCGGCGTTGGTGATGGCCTGACGTTTGGCCAGAAGTCCTACCAGGATCTCCCCGTTTTCCTGAAAGGCCACCACCGAAGGCGTAGTCCGGGTACCCTCCCGATTGGGGATAACCTCCGGATCTCCGCCTTTAAGAATGGCCGCACAGGAGTTGGTGGTTCCCAGATCGATCCCCACTATAGGACCAGTCGCTTTCTCCTTCTCCGCCATCTTTGTCTACCTCCTGCCTGAATTGATTTATGCCGGAGGCGCCTCGCCTGACGCCTCTTCTTTTTTCTCTTCCGTAGCCGGACGCTTGGCCACCGCCACCAGCGCCGGCCGGATCACCCGATCATGGAGTTTGTAGCCTTTCTGATAGACCCTCACCACCGTGCCCTCCGGATGCTCCTCAGTCTCTTCGAGGTGCAGGGCTTCATGATGGTGAGGGTTGAAGGCCTCACCCAGGGCCACCTCGAACTGGGTGAGACCGAACTTCTCCATGGCCGACATAAGCCCTTTCAGCGTCAGAGCCACTCCATCCAGAAGGGCTTTTATATCCTGAGACTTTTCCGCGGCCTCCAGGGCCCGCTCCAGGTTGTCCACCGAAGGGAGCAATTCCCTGAAGACCTGTTCCAAAGCATATTTGTAAAACTCTTCCTTTTCTCTTTTGAAAGTCTTCTTGAGGTTTTCCACTTCCGCGGCATATCGCAGGGCCCGTTCCTGCCAGAGCTTGAGCTCCTCCTGGAGCTTTTCCCATTCTTCACGGGCCACCTCGACCTTCTCGGAAGGCTCCCCCTCCGGAGTTTCCGGTGTGGCAGACTCCTGAGTCATTTCGGATTTTTCCACCTTTTCGTTCTTCTCGCCCACTGGGATCATGATTGGACCTCTTTTCGCTTTATCTTCGGCTAGGAAGAAGTTAAGTTCAGGAGGAAAGCTTGTCCAGTCTCCGGGAAAGTTCCCGGGCGGCGAAGTCCACCAGGGGGATCAGACGGGCGTAGGCCATCCGCATGGGCCCCACGATGGCCACCCCGCCTATGGGCATCTCTCGGTAAGTGTAGGAGGCCACGATGGCCCCGCACTGTTTGAAAGGACAGGCCGTACCCGGCTCTCCGATGAGAACCTGGGGGGTGCGGGCTTCCAGACACCGGTCAATAAGCTGGAGAAGGAGGCTCTTTTCTTCGAAGGCCCGGAGGATCTCCTTCAAACGCTCCAGATCCTGAAACTCAGGAAGATCAAGCAACCGCCCCAGCCCCTCCACCAAGGGTTCTTCGCCCTCTTCGGAAAGAACCCGCAGGAGTTCCTCCAGGAGCCCCCTTTCGTGTTCGAGCTCCGAGGAAAGGATCTCCCGAAGCTCCCGCAGGGTAAGCCCCGGGAGACGACGGTTCAGGATCTCGGCCAGGGCCTCGATCTGCTTCACCGGGAAATCCCCGGGGACCTGGAAAGCCCGGTGAATGACCATTCCCGAAGCACTAACCGCCACGGCCAGAATCAGTCCCTCGGAAAGAGGGACAAAATCCAGCTTGATTAACTTTTCAAACTCCAGCTTGGGGGTGGTTACGATTACGGGGAAGCCCGAAAGGTCGGAAAGGATGTTACTGACGGTCTTGAGGAGTAGTTCCCAGTTCTGGTTCAGGCCCTCTTCCGAGAGACGGGTTTCGATAAAGACTGCCGTCTCCTCCGGCAGGGGTTCGGGTTCAAGGAGATGTTCCACATAGTAACGGAAACCTTCCTCCGTAGGGATACGGCCGGCCGAGGTGTGAGGCTGGGTGAGAAGACCGAGATCCTCCAGATCCGCCATTACATTGCGAATGGTGGCCGGTGAGAGCGGGGGGCGAAAACGCTTGGCCACCGTGCGGGAGCCCACCGGCGCCGCGGTCTCAATATATTCCTCCGTCACCAAGGAAAGAACTTTCTCGTGTCGTTCCGAAAGCCCATAAGCGGTCTTCATCTCGTCAAACTATGGCTCACCAACCTCCCCTAGTCAAGGACTGGCAGAGAACGGTATTCTTTTTATAATTTAACCAAAATCCTAACCCGGTAAACGGCCGGAGGTGATCTTCCCATGCTAGGAAACACCCTAAAAACCTTCGTTTTATTGGCCGCCCTTACGGTACTTTTCATCATACTGGGAGATCTCATCGGGGGACGCTCAGGAGCCACAGTAGCCCTTTTCATGGCCCTTTTCATGAATTTTTTCGCCTACTGGTTCTCAGACAAGCTGGCGCTGGCCATGAGCGGGGCTCAGCCGGTGGCCGAACATGAGGATCCCGAGCTCCACGCCCTGGTGGCGGATCTCGCCCGCAAGGCCGGACTCCCCAAGCCCAGGGTCTACATAATTCCTTCCGAGACCCCGAACGCCTTTGCCACTGGGCGCAATCCCCAAAACGCCGCGGTGGCGGTCACAGCCGGCATCCGGCGTCTGCTTACCCGTGACGAACTCGAGGGGGTTCTGGCCCACGAACTGGCCCACATCAAGAATCGAGACATCCTCATCTCCTCCATCGCGGCCGTGATCGCCGGGGCCATCTCTTACCTGGCTTATATGGGACAGTGGGCCCTTTTCTGGGGAGGATTCGGGAATGACGATGACCGGGACGGAAATCCCTTGGCCCTAGTCTTTGCCCTGCTCGCCATCATACTGGCCCCCATCGCCGCCTCCCTCATTCAGCTCGCCATAAGCCGCAACCGGGAGTACCTGGCCGATGCCACCGGGGCCCGGATCTGCCGGTGCCCGCTCTCCCTGGCCCGGGCCCTTGAGAAACTCGAGGCCTGGAACCGGCAGCTCCCCATGCAGGTAAATCCGGCTCAGGCCCAGATGTTCATCGTGAATCCGCTTTCCGGTGAGACCCTGATGCGGCTCTTTTCCACCCATCCTCCCATCGAGGACCGCATTGCCAAACTCCAAGAAATGGCCCTGAGAGGTGAATACTATTGAGGAAACACCTGGCTCTGGCCTTTCTGGCCCTTCTTCTTGCGGCCTGCGCGGTCGAGACCGGGCCTCCGGTGGCCCCGGAGGAGATCTCCCGGGCCCGGGAAGAAATCTGGTTCGTCAAGCTCAGGGAGTACTTCACCTGCGAGAGGAGGACCGGCACCATCCTGGTGCGTCTCCTCCCCTACACCGAGCCCCGGCAACCCCATCCCTGGTTTCTGGTCAAGATCATAGATCTCTCGAAGACCCCGCCGGAAGTGGATCGGGCCCTTTCTCGAATCTTTGGGGAGAGTCTCCCCGAGAGGGGCTACCTGGTAACCTTCACTCACCCGGAGATCGCCCGCCAGGGACTTTCTCCGGGGTTGGTTATCCGTCGGATAGAGACTCGTAACCTGAGCCCCAACCGTCCCGTAAAACTTCTTCTCACGGACGGTCGCCCCCTCTCCATCATCCCTCCGGTAGTACAAACCGAGCCGGTGGACTTCCGCATCGTGGACAGCCCGGAACCCAACGCCTGGGTTACTCCCGAGAACCGCTTGTATGTGACCACGGCCCTCTGCCGGGTTCTGCCGGACGACAATGAACTGGCGGCCGTAGTGGGCCATGAGCTGGCCCACCTCAAGCGGGGGCATATCCGCAAACAAATGGCTCTCCTGAGCCTTCGGGATCTTCTGGGAATCGGGATCTATGCCCTAGGAGGCCAAACTGCCAGTGATATCTATCGCCTGGGCACCAATTTCGCCCTTCTCAAGTTCTCCCGCGACCAGGAAAGGGAGGCCGACTTCTATGGTCTTTGGTACATCTATCGAGCGGGCTATAACCTGGATCGGGCCGCAAAGGTCTGGGTCCATCTGGCGGCGGTGCTCCCCCCGGGGCCGCCTTCCATCCTCTCCACACATCCCTCCTCAGCGGAACGCCTGGCTCGCATAAGGAAGATCGTGGCCGCCATTAGAGCTGGCAAGACCTTCGAGGAGCTAAAGGAAGACTGAAGTGGCCTCTTCCCAGTCCAGCTTTATCTTCAAGGTTTTCCGTTTCCTCAAACCCTACTGGCATTACGTAGCTTTGGCCCTGCTCTTCTCCTTCCTGGCCTCGCTCACTTCGGGCGGGATCGCCTGGATGGTCAAACCTGTGATGGACGAGGTCTTCATCGCCAAAAACTACCTCTACCTCAAGCTTCTCCCCCTCGGTGTGCTTTTCTTCTTCGGCCTCCGGGGTGTAGCTTCCCTCCTTCAGGCCTATTTCATGCGGGCGGCCGCCCTACGAATGATCAACGATCTCCGGGTGGAACTTTACCGAAAACTCATCCATCTGTCGCTGAGCCATTTCGAACGCGAGGGGACAGGTCGCAACCTGTCCCGGATCCTGAACGACACTCTGGTCATTGAGCCCATCCTGAGTACCGTCTTCCAGGTTTTCCTCCTGGAAGGTTTCAACGCCCTGATCCTGCTGGCGGTGGCCCTTTCCCGAAGCCTCAAGCTCACCCTGGTTTCCCTCCTCATCCTTCCGGCTATCGCCTATGGGGGCCAGCACCTTTCGTCCCGGGTGCGCCGCCATCGCCGAAGGGCCCAGCGGACCATCGGCGAACTCACCCACCGCCTGGCCGAAACCTTTACCGGTCTGCGGGAAGTTAAGGTTTACGGCCGGGAGTCCGGAATCCTCCGGCTCTTCCGGAAAGAAATCGACCGTTACGCCCATTTTCTCCTCAAGATCACCAAATACCGGGAAGGCTCAAAAAGCCTGGTGGATGTCATGACCGGGATCGGAGGAGCCATGATCATTGCCCTAGGCGGGCTTCTCATCGCCCGGGGAGAGCTCACTCCGGGGGCCTTCTTTTCGGTACTTACGGCCATCTTGATGCTCTTCACTCCCATCCGCAAGATGGCCCGGGCCTATACCGGAATCTCGGACGCCCGGGCGGCCTGGGAACGCCTGGAAGAGGTCCTGATTCTTCCGGAGGAAAAAGGCGGCTCAAAAAAGGCCCGTCCTCCCAGGGAAAGCCTCCTTTTTGAGGGCGTATCCTTCCGCTATCCCGGAGCCGAGGAATGGGCCCTGAGAGATATCGAACTCGAGATCCCGGTGGGCCGGGTTACGGCTCTCGTGGGCCCCAGCGGGGCCGGCAAGTCCACCTTAGCCGCCCTCATCCCCCGCTTTTACGATCCCACCGAGGGCCGCATCCTCTGGGACGGAACCGATCTTCGTGAATTCGAGCTGGAGTCTTTGAGAAGTCACATCGGACTCGTTTCTCAGGAGATCGTGATTTTCAACGCCACCGTGGCCGAAAACATCGCCTTCGGAGACCCGGGAGCTTCCCGGGAAGCTATTGAAGAGGCCGCCCGCCTGGCCAATGCCCACGAGTTCATCGAAAGGCTCCCCCAGGGTTACGACACCATGCTGGGAGAGGGGGGCGTTTCTCTTTCGGGCGGGCAAAAACAGCGTCTGGCCATCGCCCGGGCCATCTTGAGAAACCCGGCCATCCTGATCCTCGACGAGGCCACCAGCCAGCTCGACCCTCTATCCGAACGACTGATCCAAGAAGCCCTTTCCCGTCTTATGGTGGGGCGAACCACCCTGGTGATCGCCCACCGCTTATCCACCGTAACCGAGGCCGACAAGATCGCGGTCTTGGAAGGCGGCCGAAAGATAGCCGAGGGTCGTCACCAGGAGCTCCTTGAGACCTGTGACCTTTACCGGCGGCTCTATCAATTATTCCAGGCCTAAAGTGTGGTAACGCCACACGCTCATGAGGAAAAAGGCCGCGGTCTCGGCTCGCAGAATGTAAGGCCCGAGATCCACAGGAACAAATCCATAACGCTCAAAGAGCTCCGCTTCTTCCTCCGAAAATCCCCCCTCCGGACCGGTGGCCAGGATCAGATCTTCCGGCAGAGTTTCAAAGACCTGGGCTACCGGCTGTCCTCCTTTCTCGTAAGCGAAATAGCGTTTCCCAGACCTCAACCGTGGAAGAATGTTCTCGAGTTCGTCCGGAGGTTCGACCTCCGGAAGCCACAGGCGCCCGCTCTGTTTCAGGGCCTGAATGGCTCGCCGTCTGAAACGCTCGTGGGTCCGATCCGAGGGAGACCGTACGGTGTAGCGACTCGTGAAAGGGAAAACTCTGGTCACCGCCAGCTCCGTGGCTTTCTCCACCAGGAACTCCGTGCGCCCGCCCTTGAGAAGGGGGATCAGAATCTCCAGCCGGAGGGCCGATTTCGGTTCGCTCCGGGAAAGCCTTTTCGGGAACACCCACACCCCCTCGCGCCTGACCTTCACCACTTCGGCCTCAAACTCCTGCCCCTTCCCGTTCAAAAGAAGCACCCGCTCTCCCTCACGGAGACGCAGCACGTCCCGGAGGTGATGGGCTTCATCCGGAGCCAGCTCAAGGGGTTCTCCGGGCCGGATCTCCGGGGCGAAGAATCGCGGAAGGCTCATACCCGCAGGTTGACCTTCTCCACGAAGGCCTTAAGCCCGGGGAAACCCTTGGCCTCGGCCACCGCGCGGAAGACCCCCTCGGGATCCCTGATCTTTACTCCCGAAAGGAGACTTATCGGGAGATCCTCGAAGACCTCCGGGGCAAGGGGCGTGCTCGGCCCGAGGAGGACCACCTCCCGGGCCCTTTCGATCTGGGAAAGAATGTCCTCAAGAGTGCGGTTGATGAGGGTCACCGAGGTCACCAGCACCAGGCTGGCCCGGGGCAAAAACACCGGCATCTCGGCCTCGGAAAGAAGCCCCGGACCTAGGCGTTCTCCTCTCTCAAAGACCCAGAGGTTCTTCACCCTGCCCGAAAGTTTCCGGTAAAGGGGCTCGAAGTAGCCCACCATGGCCACCTCGTCCCCCGGCTGGGGCCGCACCAGATTCAGCACGTCCCCCGGAATCGTGGGAAGCTCCCGGTGATTGAAAAGGGCATTGGCCACGGCCAGAGCCACCCCGACCTCAAGGGGATGGGGCGAAAAAAGCCCTTTCAGGGCCAGGTCCGCGGGCTTTTCGTGGAAGGAGATCTCCCGGGGCAGATATTCGCAGCCGCCGGCCTCAAAGAGAGTATAGGCCAGCCCCGTCCACCCCCCGGTGAGCTCCACCACGGTGTATCCCAGCCCGATAACCAAGCGCTCGATGAGCTTCCCCCGGGCCAGCGGCCGGGCAGCCTCAAACAACCTTTCGTAAAGTTTCATTTCTGGAAGATCTTCTCGGTGACCTTTTCAGCCAGCTCAAGGAATCTCTTCCCGGCCTCGCTTTCCGGGTTGAGGGCCACCGGTTCACGGCGGCTATTGATCTCGGGTTCAAGGGGAATGCGGGCCAGAAGCGGCACGCCAAGCTCCCTGGAAAGCTTCTCCCCGCCCCCTTCGCCAAAGACCGGGATTTCCCGACCTTCGATCCGGAGGTAAGCCATGTTCTCCACCAGCCCCAGGATGGGGATGTTCAGGTCTTCAAACATCTTGGCACAACGCCGCACATCCGCCACCGAGAG
>WFPH01000048.1 GCA_015487645.1 Thermosulfurimonas sp.
GCTTTGAACTGGGAGGTCTTACCCAAAGGCACCCTCTTGAGGCCTTTCGAGGAACGACCTGTGCTTTCGAGATACTGTCCTCTCGCCATGCCCATTTTGATCTTTACGGGCACTACATCCCGCTTTTCTGTGGAGGGCTTTCGCTGGGGAAGGTGGGGCGGGATCTGCCGGAATTTGTGGCGAACTACACCCCCGAAAGGTCCACCATCGTCAGGCTCCTGGTGGAAGACGGGCCCTTCGGGCTTGCGGAGTGGGCCAGAAGAGAGTTCGGTTTCGAGCCCGATCCCGAAGGTTATGCCGGTAAATGCCATCTCTGTGTGGCGGTAAGGGCCTTCCTGGTGAAGACCGGGGAGGATTTTCCCGAGCTTTCTCCTCCGGATTTTTACCGTAATCTTCGAACTCATTTGCCTCCGCTTGAGGTCAAACATGGGGCTTAAGGCGGTCATTTTTGATGCCGAGGGTACGCTTTTTCACATTTATCCTTCGGTGGGGGCGGTTTATGCCCGAGTGTTGTCCGGATTCGGCTATCGGGTGGAACCTTCCGAAATAGATCTCAGGATCCGAAGGCTGTGGCCCGTCTTCAAAGGCTACTTTGAGGATTTTACTCCTGAAGGCTGTCTTGATGCCTGGAAGCGGATCTTCAGGGGAACGGTGGCTCCCTGGGTGGATGGAGAGCGGTGGGAGGACCTTTTCAAAGAGACCTATGAGACCTTTGCTCGCCCCGAGGCCTTTCGCCTGGCTCCCGGAACGAAGGAGGCCCTCGAGTTTCTCCACGCCCAGGGAATAAAGACCGCCATCCTTTCGAACTGGGATGAAAGGCTGTTTCGCCTTCTGGAGGCCTTCGGGCTCTCCGGGGCCTTCGAAAAAGTGCTGGTGGCTTGCGAGCTAGGGGTGGGGAAACCCTCACCCGAGGCCTTCATCCTGGCCTGTGAAATCCTGGGCGTGCGGCCCGAGGAGGCTCTCATGGTGGGCAACGATCCCGAAGAAGATTTTGAAGGGGCCAGGAAGGTCGGTCTTAAGGCCAGGCTTTACCGGGGAGAGAATCTCTACGAAATCCTGAGCCAGGAGGTGATGAAAGGTGCCCAGGAGTAAAGAATTTCAGGACCTTGAGGAACTTCTGGCGGAGGTCGATCGGAATTTTGCCGAGGTTCGCCAGAGGTACTCTCGCGAAGTGCGCTGTCGGAGGGGGTGTACCGATTGTTGTTACGCGCCCTTTGACCTCTCTTTAGTAGAGGCTATTTATCTGGGACGGGCCTTCCGGAGACTCCCGCGGAGGCAGAGACGCGAGGTAGAGAGGCGCCTTGAAAAATACGAAAAAGACTGGCAGGCCAAAGTCCCCAAGCCCGTGACCCCCTTCGTATTGTCTACGGTGAGACTTAGGTGCCCCTTCCTAGACGACCAAGGCCTTTGTGTGGTTTATGAATGGCGGCCGGTTACCTGCCGGATCTACGGCCTACCCCTGGCCATCGAGGGCGAGACCTTCGTGTGTCCCCGCTCAGGCTTTGAGCCCGGCAAGACCTATCCCACGGTCATTTTCCCCGAAATCGTGCGCCGCCTGGCAGAGATCTCGGAAAAAATCATGCCCAAAGGGGGACGGTTAAGAATTTCCCTGATCGGAGTGGTTCGGGGAGAGTTCCCCGGCGCCCATCTCCTCTCGGAGAGCTTTTAGGGCCCTTTCGGCCAGCTCGGCCTGCTCCCGGGAGCCTATGCGACGATATATGCGCGCGGCCAGTTCGTAGGCCTCGGCGGCCGCCTGGTAGCGGCCCTGGCCCCGGTACACATCTCCGATCCCGGCGAGCATCCGGGCGGCCCGATGGGCGTCCTTGTACTTCTCGGCAATCTCTAGCGCCCGATAAAGATAGGGCAGGGCCTTTTCCGGTTGGCGCAGTTCTTTGTAAACGTAGACGATCTTCTCGGAGAGGATGGCCGCTCCCAACTCGTCCTGATATTCCTCGCAAATGTCCAGGGCGATCTTGTAAGGTTTGAGGGCCTTTTCGAAGTTTCCTCGGTGAAAATAAATGTCTCCCATCTTTTCGGCCGCGTTGGCCGCTTCCTTGTGGTGTTGATGCTTAACAAAGACCCGATAGGCCTCCTCATAACGGGCCAGGGCATCAAGGCTTCGGCCCTGGGCCCACATGATCTTGGCCTCTTGATACCACTTGAGGGCTTCCTCTACTTCCGGATGACGATTTTCGGCCATTATTCCTCCCATTCCCGCAGAATTTGGGTCGCGAGTTCTTTAATTCTCAGGGTTTCGAAACGATCCTTTTCTGGAAAGTAAACTTCAAAAGTGGCTTCATCTCCCTCGAACTTTCGAATTTCAGGCGCGGTTTCCTTAAGTCCCAAGGCCTTCATGGTGAGGAGGGCCAGACCTCGCACTTCCGGGTTCTCATCCGAGAGTAAATGGAGCAGACGAAAGGGTTTTTCTCGCCGGAGAAGTTCGGGGTGCCTTTCGGCGATCCGCCACAGGGCGAAAAGAGCCGCCGGCCTGAACTCGGGATAGGCCAGGAAGGCCAGAAGATTACGCACATAAAGCCCGAATCTCCGGGGAAGGAACCGGATGATCTCGCCCACGGTCTCAAGCGCTCCCCAGGCGGAAGCCGCGGAGTCGGCGCTGGCGTAAAGCAACCTTTTTACCAGGTCGGCTATTTCTTCGGGAATTTCGTCGGCTAGATCCCGAGCCAGTTCTCCCAGATATTTCACGACCCGGAACCGAAGAGTTCGCTCGGGATGGTAGAGGACCTTCTGGAGGATCCTCAGGTTGAGGGGTTGGTGGCGGCAGAGGAGACGCAACTCCTCAAAACGCCCTTCCCTCACCAGCTTTTCGGCCTCTCCGCGTCGCAACTTGCGGGGTCTGAAGTCCGGAGGGGTCTCCGGCCGCTTACGCCTTCGGCGAATCTCCTCCAAATCCTTCTCTCCGAGATCCCGAAGGTCTTTGGCTAACTTTACGAAGTAGAGGATTCCGGAGATTTTGCGGCCTTCGAAGTGCCCTTCAGGGACGATCTGATGGGAGACCTGATCGTAATGCTCCAAAACCGTCTCTTGATAGTCCTCCCCGGGGATCAGATCCCAGGCCAGCTCCCACCGGCCTCCGGTGGCCAGAAAAAGGGCTTCCACGAAAGCCGCTCCGCGGTTGAAACCGGTGACATCGCTCACGTAGACCGCTCCGCACTCACAGAATCCGGCCTCCATGTCCGCAAACTGAAACCCCAGATTCTTGGGCGGAGCTACCGGGCGCTGGCAAAAAGGACACCGGGGGGGACGATTCATGAAAGGACCATCTTCTCGAAATCGGGATTCACCGGATACCCCAGTTCCTTCGCCCGCCTGAGGGCCTCCCGGGCGGCCTCTTTTTTCCCCTGGTAAAAGAGGGCTACGGCCAGATTGTTGTGAGCCATGGAAAAGTCCGGGTCGTACTCCAGGGCCTTTCGGCAGGCCTTCTCCGCTTCTTCATACGCCTCTCGAGCGATGAGAACGGTGGCCAGGTTAACCCAGACCGCCGGAAGATCCGGCTTGACCTCCAGGGCCTCCCGGTAGTATTTTTCCGCGGCTTCGAGATCCCCCATTTCAAAGGAGATGAGGCCCATGTTGGTGAGGGCCTGCGGGGAGGCCGGGTAGATCTTGAGGGCCAGAGCAAAGGCCTTGCGGGCCTCTTCAAGCTCTCCTTCCCGGGCCAGAATGGTGCCCAGGTTGGTAAGAGCTTCAAAGTTCTGGGGATCGAGTTTTAGGATCTTCTTAAGGGTTTCTTTGGCCTCGGTCAGCCTTCCGGCCCGAAAGTAGGCCAGGGCCAGACGGTGGTGAGCAAAAATGGAACGCGGATTTTCCTCGACCTCTTTTTCGAGGGCGGCCAGGATATTCTCATCCATGGGTTTCTCCTTTTTCAGGTTTAAATTATTCTAAAGTGGGTTCAGGGTTTGTCCAGAGATGAGAAGGGGCTGTTTCTTCTTCCTGATAGTTTCTCTCTATTTTGCGGGGTGGTATCTTGAGGCCACCGCTCCGGTCTCCCAAACTCCCTCTCCCAGAGCGCTCTTCATCCCTCCGGGCACTCCCATCAAAGAGGTGGCGCGCATTTTGAAAAAAGAAGGGCTAATTCGAAGCGAGTGGGCTTTTTATCTGGAGGGCTTGAGGTTGGGGGTTCTCAAAGACCTCAAGGCCGGGGAGTACGAACTCTCTCCCCACATGACTCCGGCCGAGATCCTGAAACGGATGGCCGAGGGTCGGGTGATAACCCACATCGTGACCATCCCGGAGGGCTACAATGTCTGGGAAGTGGCCGCCCTTCTGGAGAAAGCCGGGCTGCTCAAAAGAGAAGAATTCCTTGCGAAGGCCTTCGACGAGAACTTTGTGCACTCCTTGGGTATCCCCGGCCCTTCGGTAGAAGGTTTCCTTTTTCCCGATACCTATTATTTCGTGAAAGGGCTTTCCGCAGAGGAGATCATCCGGAAGATGGTCTCAAGGTTCTGGGAGGTCTGGGCCAAATATGAGAAACGGGCCGAGGAGCTGGGAGTTTCGGTCTATGAGGTGGTGACTCTGGCCTCCATTGTGGAAAAGGAAGCCGTGCTTTCCCGGGAAAAACCCCTCATTGCCGCCGTTTACTGGAACCGTCTGCGCAGAGGGATGCCTCTTCAGGCGGATCCTACCGTGCGCTATGCCCTGCGTCGTTTCCGGGGCCGCCTTTATTACAAACACCTCCGGGTAAAAAACCCTTACAACACTTACCGCTATCCCGGTCTCCCACCTACCCCCATTGCAAACCCCGGAGAGGAAAGCTTAAGGGCCGTGCTCTACCCGGCCAAGGTCCCGTATCTTTACTTCGTCTCACGTGGAGACGGTTCTCACTACTTCTCTACCACCTACCGGGAACACCTCCGGGCCGTAAGGAAGTATCGCCGTCTGAGATAACCGATAAAACCCACTTTCAATTTTTAACGAATATAAAATAAGTTAGCTTTACAGCTCCTTATAGCGCCCAATCCGGGCTATTTCTATAACTCCCTTATTTTTCGACAAAAAATTCAACTTGACAGGAAAAAGTTCTCCTTAGTAGCCTACATGGTGGGACGAAGTGGGAGAAAGTGGTAAATGTTTCGCGGGCAGTTTCGGCATGCGCTGGATGAAAAAGGGCGGCTGAGTATTCCTCGGCGGTTTCGGGATTTTCTGAGGGAGCGATATGGGGCTAGTGGCTTGATAGTGACGAGGCTTCCGGAGTGTCTGGTGGCGTATCCCTGGGAGGAATGGCGGCGCCTGGAAGAAAGGCTCATGAAATTGCCTCAGGACCTGCCGGAGG
>WFPH01000049.1 GCA_015487645.1 Thermosulfurimonas sp.
CCCGGTCCACGGCGATCTCCCGCAGGCGCGAGACCAGATCCTCAAGCACCCCGGAAAGCCCCTCAAAGACCGGGAAAGGGAGAGCCGGAAGGGAGAAGCGGGCCCGGGCGAGGTCCTCAAGGGAGCTTAAGCGGGAGATCTCCTCCCGCACGCGCCTTAAGGCCGAAAGGAGTCGGCGTTCGCCCCAGAGAAAAAGGGCGCAGGCCTCGAGGAAAGGGAAAAGCAGGACGCAGGCCTCCTTCTCCGCGGGCCCTCCAAGACGGAAAGCAAGGAGCCCGGCCGCGGAGAAAAGGGCCGCTATCCCTAAGAAGCCGAACCAGAACTTAAGACCCAGGCGTTCGGCCTCCGCGCGGCTCATTTTACCCGGTACTCCTGAGCCTCCTTCTGGAGCATGGTGGCCGTGCGGGCGAGATCCTCGGCCCCCTGTTTCATATCCTCGGTGGCACTTTCGGCCTCCTCGGTGCGCCGGCGAAGCTCCTCGGTGATGCGATCCAGGGTCGCCATGCGCTCGGAGATTCTATTCAGGGTCTCGGCCACCTCGGAGATCACCGCGGTCTGTTCCTCAACTGCGCTGGCCACCCCCACGGTGCGCTCCCGGGTGCGGTTTATGCTCTCCAGCACCCGCTGCATGTTCTCCTCCATTTCCCTTCCCCTAGATATGAGGGCCTGCACCCGATCGCGGATCTCCTTAGCGGAGTCCGCGGAGCTTCGGGAAAGCTCCTTCACCTCGTTGGCCACCACGGCAAAACCCTTCCCGGCCTCCCCGGCCCGCGCGGCCTCGATGGTGGCGTTTAGGGCCAGGAGGTTTGTCTGCTCGGCGATGTTCTGGATGAGGTCCGCGGAGGAGGAGATGTTCTGGATCTCCTGGGTGAGGTGGCGCAGGACCTCGGTGGCGGCCTGAACCTCCTTTAAGGCCTGGTCGGACTCTTGCGAGGTCTCGGTGGCGTTTCGCGAGATCTCGTTTACGGCCTCGGTGAGCTGATTGAGCGAGAGCTGGATCTCGGAGATCTGGTTTTTGAGGTTTTCGGTATAAGAAAGGAGATCCTTTACGTTTTCAAAGGCCTGCTGTGAATGATCTACATTCTGGGTGACCACCGCGGAAAACTCCTCCGAGGCCGAGGAGATGTGGGCGATGCCCTCCTGGATGCGGGCCAGAAACTCGCGCAGGTTGGTTACGACCTGATTCACAGCCCTTCCCACCATGTGGATTTCGTTTGCGGATTTTTCCGGAAGATCCACTTCCACCCGCAGGTCCTTCCTCCCCACGGACTCGGCCACCCGGAGGAGATCCCGGGCCTCAGCCCGAAGGAGCCCACTTATCCAGAGGATTAGGCTTAGGGCGATGAAGACCGAGACCCCGAAAAGGACGCTGTTCTGAACGAGCATCCTGCGGCCCAGGCGCTCCTGCCTCTCAAGGGAAAGATCCAGGTTGTGGTAACGGCTTTTGAGCATCTCCTGGGCCAGGCTATAGACCCGGGCCTCGCTCCGGTTCAGAGTGCGAAGGAGATCCCTAAGTTCCGGGGAGAGATTCACCTCGGAGTTTAAGATGGCCTTTCTTCCCGAGGAAAGTTCCTCCTCTAAGGTGGCAAGGAGCTCCCGCAGGCGCCTTGCGTTTTCAAGGATCTTTCCGTCGTTTCTCTCCCGGGCCAGTTCCTCGGTTTTGGCGATCTCGGCCCGGGTCTCGGCCAGATACTTGCGCGCGGCCTCAAGCTCCGCGGGATTCCGGGTGAGGAAGGCCATGAGGAAGGCCCCCTTCACCTTCCCGAAGGCCGTAAGGGTCTTCTCCCCGGCCTCAAGGATGGGCCGGTCGTAGTTCCTCACCTCGGCGATCATCCCCTGCATCTCCCGGAGGCGAGCCGTGGAGTAGAGGAACCCGCAAAGCCAGAAAAGGGCCACCACCCCGGCCACAAGGAGCATGAACCCCCGCACGCTGAGACAAGTGAAACAGCGGGTCTTTTTTCTCCCGTTCATAACCCCTCCTCCGCTCATAACCCCTCCTCCGCAACGAATTTAAATATCTTTCTATTTTTAGATATTCGTTTCGGTTTAAAAATAGACCATACATTCCCCTTGTCAAGGCTGAGTGAAAGGCTTAAAAAGAACCGAAATGCGTAGCCAAATTGTCCTCATCGGATTTCGGGCGGTGGGGAAGACTACGGTGGGAAGGTCTCTGGCCGAAAAACTTTCCTGGGAGTTTGTGGATCTCGACGCCTGGCTTGAGGCCCATCTTAAAAGAAGCATAAGGGAGGTAGTGGAGACCGAGGGCTGGGAGGCCTTCCGCCGGGCGGAAAGGGAGGCCTTAAGGGCGTTTTCCGGGCGAAAGGAGGTGGTGCTCTCGCTCGGAGGCGGGGCGGTCATGCACCGCAAGGAGATGGAGGCCTTAAAGGCCGGGGCGTTTGTGGTGTGGCTCCGGGCCCGGCCGGAGACCATTATCCGGCGTCTTTCCGCAGACCCTCGCACCGAGACCCAGCGCCCGAGCCTTACCGGAAGACCCCTCGCGGAGGAGGTGGGTGCGCTGCTTGAGGAGCGCACGCCCCTTTACCGGCACTTTGCGGACCTCACCCTTTCCACCGACGATCTCTCCCCGGAAGAGGCCGCCCGAAGGATCCTTGAAGAGTGGCAGGCCCGAAATAAAATGGAGCCCAATGGTAAAAATTGAAAGGCTCAAGGAGAGGCTTTCTTCGGCCCTGAAAAAGGTGCCCGGGGTTAAGGCCGCGGTCCTTTTCGGTTCCGTGCTTGAGGTGCCGGAGCTCGCCCGGGATGTGGATCTTCTTTTGATAATTGAGGGAAGGGAAGTGGAGGAGACCCTGAACGAGGTTGAACGGGCGCTCCTTTCCGCCTTCCCTGAAGTCCCGGTAGAAGTCTTTGACCTGGTTCCTTTTCTTCCCGGGCCTGTGGATCCGGAGGTGCTTTACGAGGCGGTGAACAAGGGAAGACTTCTTTTTAATCACGAGGGAGCCTACGAGCGAGCTCTTGAAAGGCTTTCGGCCTATTTTATTGCAAACGAAATCATCATTAAGGGAAGAGAAGAAGACTATTATGGACTTAAACCGGAAATACATCCTGGGTAGACTTCGCGAAATAGAGCGGGAGATCGACTATCTTGAAGTGGCCCTTGAAGCCCCGGACGAAGAAATACTCCGGAGCCCGGACCGGTTAACAGGAACCTGAGGGAAGGGCCTTTCCGGGGTCAGGAGATTTGTAAGCCTCATGGAGAAGAAGGCCGGGGCTTAAGCCCGAAAGCGGATATAGAGGATGTCGCCATCTGAAAGCTCGTAATCCCGCCCCTCAAGCCGGATGAGGCCCCGCCTGCGGGCCTCAGCGAGGTTCTTAACCAATAGATAATCGCGAAAGTTTATGACCTCCGCGGCGATGAAACCCCGGGCCATGTCCGAATGGATGGTGGCGGCGGCGGAAAGGGCGGTGGTGCCGCGTCTCGCCGTGCGGGCCCGGGCCTCCTTCTCGTTTACGGTGTAAAAAGTCAGGAGATCGAGAAGACGGAAGCCTTCAAAAATAACCCTTTCAAGTCCCGGACTCTGGAGTCCGTAGGCCTCAAGCATCTCGGCCCGTTCCTCCGGGGAAAGCTCCACGAGCTGGGCCTCAAGCTCCGCACAGAGGGCCACCAAAGGCACCCCCTCCTCCCGGGCCTTCGCCCGCAGGGCCTGATAGTGGGGATTTTCCTCCCCCCCGGGCAGATCCTCTTCCCCCAGATTGGCCACCCACAGGACCGGCTTCAGGGTAAGGAGAAAGAGGGTCTTTGTGGCGTAATCCAGGGTTTCCTCGGGAAGCCTCTCGCGGTGTTTCCTTAGCGGCTCAAGGGACTCCAGGATCTCCCTGAGCACCCGAAGATGTTCCACCTCCCTGCGGGCCTCTTTATCCCCGCTTCGGGCGGCCTTTTCCACTCGGGAGAGCCTTCTTTCCACGGTCTCAAGGTCCTTGGCGATGAGCTCAAGCTCCACGATCTCGGCATCCCGCACGGGATCAAGACCTCCTTCAACATGCGAGACCTCCGGAGAATCAAAACAGCGCAAGACCAGGGCCAGGGCGTCCATCTCCCGGATATGGGCCAGGAACTGATTTCCCAGCCCCTCCCCCCGGCTTGCGTTTTTGACCAGCCCCGCAATGTCCACAAATTCCACCACCGCCGGCACCGGCCGGGCCGCCCCTTCCCTTTCCGCAAGCACCCTCACCCGCTCGTCCGGCACCTCTACCACCCCTACATTGGGCTCAATGGTGCAGAAAGGGTAACTGGCCACCTCGGCCCGGGCCCCTTCCACCAGGGCGTTGAAGAGCGTAGATTTCCCCACATTGGGCAGCCCTATTATGCCAATTCTTAGAGCCACGGGGACCTCCTTTCCGCTATTTGCCAAATCCCAAACTTTGGCCTAAGTTAAAATAACACTTTCCACGGGATGGCAGGAGTGGCCTCTAACATCCTTCAGGACAAGGTCCTGGTGCTTAATAAATATTACCAGGCCATCCAGATTACCACCGTGTTAAGGGCCATCTGTCACCTGGTCAAGGGCACGGCCAAGGTCATTACCCCGGACTGGACCACCCACACCCTGGAGGAATGGATCGAGGCCAGCCGTTTCTACGACAACGGTCGCCTGATTCGGAGCCCCTCCCTCTCCATCGTAGCTCCGGAGGCCATTTATCTCACCACTTACGACCGGCTGCCCCGTCTGGAGGTGGTCTTCAACCGGGCCAACCTCTTTATGCGGGACAACTACACCTGTCAGTATTGCGGCAAAACGGTCAAAAATCCCAAAGATCGCACTATTGACCACGTGCTTCCTCGCTCACGCGGCGGGAAAACCGTCTGGACCAATGTCGTACTTTGCTGTCGGAAGTGCAACCTTAAGAAAGGGGACCGTACCCCTGAAGAGGCCGGCATGCGGCTCCTCAAAAAACCCGAGCCCCCGAAGTGGCACAGTCTGCTCCTGGAAAAATTCCCCGAAGAAAAACGCGAAGTGTGGAAACCCTTTCTCGATTTCGCCGGAATCTACCCCGAGGGTTGAAGTACTTCTTTGGTATTTAAAATCACAAGCAACCTTTCCGGAAGCTGACAGACGTTGCGCACGAAACGCCTCTCCACCCCCTCGATCCTTTCCGGAGGCTCCTCCACCTTTTCCGCCGGTATCTCCAGAATATCCCCTATCTTTTCCACCAGGAGACTCACCCGCTCCTCGTCTTCGTTCTTTACAATCAGGTTATAGGCCCGATTGCCTTCCAGCCGAAGGCCGATCCTTTCAGCCAGATCCACCGTGGTGAGAACCTGTCCCCTGAGATTGATGATCCCTTTGATATAACCCGGGGCCAGAGGGACCGGCGTAATCTCCAGTTTCCGATTGATCTCCACTACCTCCGAAATGGGCAACCCGAAAAGATATTCTCCCAGCCAGAAGGTCACGAAGGTCTGGGTCTGGGCCCCTAAAACCGGCCGTTTTTCATTGTTCGGTACGGGCAACTCCGCCATATTCCTCCTCCATAATCTCATAAAATTCCTGAAGCAGTCTTAAAGCCCTTGTCGAATATTCGTTCGGAAACCAGATTTCAAACTGCAGAACAAGGTTGCCTCGCTGACCGTCGGGCCTGAAAGGCCCCCGCTGGTTTAATACCAGTCTGGCTCCAGGCGGCAACCCCCGCGGCACCTCTATCTCTTCAAACCCCTCCAGGGTCTCCACCTTAACCCGTCCCCCCAGAGCAGCCTTCCAGAAAGGTACTCGCACGCGGCAGACCAGATCCTCCCCTTCCAGAAATAGCCTCTCATCTTTCTGCACAAAGACCTCTAAGAAAACATCTATGGCCGGGCCATCTGGAGATCGTGGAATGAAGAGAAAATCTCCCTCCCGGATCCCGGCCGGGATGGTAATCATAATTTCCTTCTCCCTTCGCAACTGGCCCTTCCCACGACAGCGGGGGCAAGGGTCAAGCCAGATTTCCCCCTCTCCTCGACAGCGTGGACAAACATGACGATAAATCCCCCCCTTTTCGGCAATCAACCCCTCTCCCTTACACCAATCGCAAAGCCTCTTCTGCCCCTGGGGATCAAGGCCTCCTCCTCCACAGTAGCCGCAAAGGATAAACTCGTCCGGGACTTTGACCCACCTTTCAGCCCCCAGAGCGACTTCTCTCACGGTCAGTTCCACAAAGGAAAGAAAATAATCCCCCCTGCCCGGTCGTTCACGGACCACCTGGACCAATCTGCGAGCCTGATAAGCCTCTTTCAGGCGCTCGTAGGCTTCCTGAAGGGCGATATAACGCTCGGGATCTCCGCCCCGATCGGGATGGAGATCCTTTACCTTTCGCAGATAGGCCCGGCGAACCTCTTCCCAGCTGGCCCTGGGCGAAACCCCGAGCACCTCAAAAGGATCCCCTTCCATCAAGCTGCGGCCTCCCGGGCCTTTTCGGCCAGAAGATTCTCCACGGCCGAAATCACGGCCTGCCGGTCAAGCTTCACCTGAAACTCGTCTGCTCCGACCTCTTTGGCCTTACGGTAGATCTCTTCTCCGGAAAGACTGGTGAGGACCATAATCGGCATATCCTTAAAGCGCTCCTCAGAGCGGACCCTTTTCACCAGCTCAATTCCGTTCATCCGAGGCATTTCAATGTCAGCAATAAGAAGATCAAAGTGTTCCTGCTGCAGTCTTTCCCAGGCGGCAAGCCCGTCCTCGGCGATCTCCACCTCAAAGCCCGCAGACTCCAGATAATTCTTCACCAGCTGAGCATAAAAGCTTGAATCCTCGGCATAAAGTATCCGACGCCCTTCTTCTATTACCGGCCGTTTGAACCATTCCGGATCGAACATCTCGATGATCTTGTAAATGTCCACAAAAATGGTCGTCCGGCCATTGATGATACGGTTACCAAGGATACCCTCCGTTTTGTAAATATCCTCCTGGAGTTCAAGATCCGTCTCAATGCTATCCAGGATCTGGGAGACCAGAACCGCCACGCTTTTGCCCGCCTCCTCGAAAAGGAGCAGATTGTATTCCTCCTGCTCCGGCAGAGGTTGAATGGGAAGATAGTTTTCCAGGCGAATCACCGGAACCGACCGCCCCTTGTACTGCACCACCTCCTTACCTCCTACGTACTCCAGAGCCTCGGCCTTGATCTTGTCCAGCCGCGAAACCAGGGAAAGAGGAATGGCAAATTGCTCGGCCGGATTGACGTTAAAAAGCAGCACAAAGTGGGTCTCTTCGGCGGAAACCCGTTTTTCCTTCTCTTCAAGGGCCTTCTGGGCTTCCTCAGCCCGAAAGCCCACATGGCGAGAAAGACCCACCACATCTAGAATCAGGGCTACCTTACCATCCCCCATAATGGTCGCCCCGGCATAAATGGAGATGTTTTTCAAAAGACGGTCCAGAGGCTTGACCACAATCTCTTCCGAATCTCGAACCTCATCCACCAGAAGACCGAACTCCATGGTACCGCTGGTGAGAATAGCCAGACTCCGGGCCGCACCGTCTTCCTGCCCCAGGATCCGGGAGAGACGAACGATGGGAATAATATTCCCACGAAGACGATAGAACTCCGAATGTCCTATCTTGTGAATCTCCTCTTCGCTTTCTATGTTGACCAGCTCTTTGAGATTCACCTGAGGTATGGCATAACGCTCGCCACCGGAAAGAACGATCAGGGCCGGCACAATGGCCAGAGTGAGAGGAATCTTTATCCGAACCGTAGTCCCGGAACCCTTCACACTGCGAATCTCTATGCTTCCGCCGAGGCGTTCAATGTTGGTCTTGACCACATCCATCCCCACGCCCCGGCCGGAAATGTTGGTCACCTTTTCAGCCGTGGAGAACCCGGGCCGAAAAATGAGATTCAGGGCCTCGTGGTCGTTCATGCGCTCGGCTTCTTCCGGCGTGATGAGTCCCTTCTCCACAGCCTTTTTCTTGACCTTTTCGATATCAATTCCCCGACCGTCATCCTCTATCTCAATGATGACCTGGCCTCCCTCGTGGTAGGCCCGCATGACCAGGGTACCTACCGGGGGCTTGCCAACTTGCACCCGTTCCTCAGGAGACTCGATCCCGTGATCGATGGAGTTGCGCACCAGATGGGTCAGAGGATCCTTGATGGCCTCGATGATGGAGCGATCAAGCTCGGTGTCGGCACCCTCGATATGTAGGTTGACCTTCTTACCCGTGGAACGGGCCAGATCCCGCACGATCCTCGGGAACTTGTTGAAAACGTTCCCGATAGGCTGCATGCGGGTCTTCATAATGGCTTCCTGGATCTCGGTGGTCACCAAGGAGAGCGTCTGGGTAGCCTGCATCAACTCGGGATCCACCTTCTGGTTGGCTAACTGTACCAGACGGTTGCGCGCCAGAACCAGCTCCCCGGCCAGATTCATTAGATGATCCAGGAGACGAACGTCCACCCGGATGTGAGTCTCCGTAAGGG
>WFPH01000050.1 GCA_015487645.1 Thermosulfurimonas sp.
CGATTAGGCTGGAGGCGGAATCGCCGTATTACCAGAAGCTGGCGGAGAAGGTGGCGCGGTTGAGGGCCCGGGAAAGGTCCAGGCCGGCCTCACGCGCCATCGATTGGTCCAGGCTTTCCCATCGTATCGGACTTCGCAGCTTGCTTCAGACAGGAGCCGGAAAAAAACTTCCCCGGTGATTGTTTGAGGCCGGCTTGCTTGACAGTTTAAGGGATGGGTTTAAGTTTAGAAGGGGTCGGGGCGTAGCTCAGCCTGGCAGAGCACTGGCTTCGGGAGTCAGGGGTCGCAGGTTCAAATCCTGCCGCCCCGACCATTTTTTCACGATTTCAAGCCGACTTAAGGAGACATCCTCGCCCCTCCGGGAGAAATTTCTAAAACCCTTGATATCCAAGATTTCCCTGTTGAGACTCATTCGCAACAAGTTACTTTTGTAAAACTCGATCTCGATTACGGATACGCCTCTTTCCCGGAAAGAGGATTTAGGGAGGGGATTAAAGATTTTGGAGGAGATTTTTTGATAGGGCAGCGATGTGATCCGTTATTCGATAAGGCAATCTATAACCTAGATCCATCCAACTTGACTTTCTGGCCGCTTGGAATTATTTAAGATTTAAGCTTTGGGGATGGAGTCCCCCGTAACCGCCCGCGGGGCCGGGCTGATGACTCCTGCCGTGCAGGCTTCTGTAGCGGGAGGAGTCGTAATCTTCTAGCGACGGACCCGCTATATTAGGAGCCTGCAAAAAAGGCCCCGAAATTACGGGAAGGGAGGACTCTGATGCCCCGGTATATTGTCTTTACCCATCTCATTTCTTGCCTCTTTTGTTTTTCTCCTACCTGATCTCCAGAATCTCCAAGCCCTTTGAATAGCTTTCAGGCCGTCGTCCGGTCCGCGGTTGCTTTATAAGCGGAGCGGAAAGGAGGCATCTATGGAAAAGCGTATTCTATTCAATATCCTGCAGGTATTGGTAGTTATGGGGTTTTCGCCTCTGGCGGTGGGAGTACTCAACCGCCTCAAGGAAATCGTGCAGTCCAAACGGGGGCCAAGCATCTTTCAGCCCTACCGGGATCTCTGGAAGCTCTTTTCCAAGGACGAGGTCGTACCGGAAGAGGCTTCCTGGATATTCCGCGTGACCCCCTACATTGTTTTTGTGGCCCCCATCTTCGTGACGCTCCTTATCCCTGTGCTTACCGATTATCCCCTCTTCTGGGCTTTTATGGCCGACATGGTAGGTGCCGGATTCGTCCTGGCGCTTGCCGGATTTTTCACGGCCTTGGCGGCCGTGGATACGGCCAATCCTTACGGGCCCATGGGCGCAAGCCGCACCCGTATGATCGGCTTCCTGGCGGAACCGATCTTTCTCATCGTCTTTTTTACCGTTTCCTTTTTGGCCGATTCCACCATCCCCTTCATCGTGCAGAAAAAATGGGTGACCCCCCTTTCTAACTTTTTCGAGCCCTCCCATATCCTGCTCCTGGTGGCCTTTGTCATGCTCATCCTGGCCGAGAAGGGACGTATCCCGGTGGATAACCCCTCGGGTCATTTCGAACTGGCCATGATCGAAGAATCCAAGAGCCTTGAATACTCGGGGCGGGGTGCCGCGCTGATGAAGTGGGGCAGCTTTATGAAGTTTTTCGTGCTCATGATCGTCTTCCTGAATGTCCTTCTGACACCCTGGGGGCTCGCTTCGACCCTGAGCTGGGGAGCGGTCTTAGGGGCCATCCCCCTGGTGCTGTTCAAGATTCTGGTATTCATCGTATTCCTCGTTTTTATCGAATCCTCCTTGGCGAAGCTGAGGCTCTTTCGGATAAACGAATTCATGAGCGCCGCCTTTGTTATCGCCGTAATCGCCATGCTGATGGGTGCCTTTAAGCACTAAGGAGGCGAACGATGCAAACCTTTCACGGTATGCCCCCCCTCATAGACCATCTGAACGCGCTGGCCGGAGGTTTATTCATTGTCGCCGCTTTAGGGATCGTGGCCACACGCCAGGTGCGTGCCTGCCTCAAATTTTTCATCTTTCAGTCGATTTCCCTGGCAGCCTCCGCCTTCCTCTTGGGGGCCAGGCCCTTTTCCGTGCACCTTATGGCCGTGGGAGTCATTAACCTGGTGACCAAGGTCATCTTTCTACCGTGGCTTCTGGGGCGTCTGGTAAGGGAAGAGGTTTACACACGACGGGAAATCAACCAGGTTCTCAGTATTCCCGCCTCCCTTCTCCTGGCTCTCTTGCTTACGGTTGCGGCCTACTTTTTCTGCCTGCCCTGGTTGAAGGCCACCCACATCATGGGTGCCACCCGGATCAATCTGCCCGTGGGGC
>WFPH01000051.1 GCA_015487645.1 Thermosulfurimonas sp.
GGAGACCGCTCTTTTGGCTCTCTCTGGTCCCAGGCTCCCCCGGGATCTTCCCCGGGTTCTCACCGTGGATGAAGCCCTGAACCTGATAGAAAAAGCGGACTTTCAGGATTTTTGGACTTTGAGGGATCGGGTGGCCCTGGAGCTTCTTTACGGAGCCGGTCTCAGGGTTTCGGAGGTTTGCGGGCTTCGGATTGGCGATCTCAATCTTGAGACCCGTCTGATACGGGTGCGGGGGAAGGGACGGAGGGAGCGCCTCGTGCCCTTCGGCAGGAAGGCCCTCGAAGCCCTCAAGGCTTATCTTCCGCGAAGGGAAACCTTTCTGGCCGCCCTGGGACGGAATTCGGACTATCTTCTTTTAAATCGTCGGGGAGGAGCCCTTTCTCCCCGGAGTCTCCATCGGATTGTTAAAAGATATGCTGCAAGCCTAGGGCTTTCCGATGTCCATCCTCACGTGTTGCGACATTCCTTTGCCACCCATCTTCTGGAGTCCGGGGCGGATCTCAGGAGTATTCAGGAAATGCTGGGACACAGCCGTCTGACCACCACCGAACGCTACACGCATCTAGACTTCGGCCACCTGGCCCGGGTTTACGATCAGGCCCACCCGCGCGCCCTTGCCAAAAAGCCTCAGTATGATAAGGATTAGCCGTATGTTCAAAGGCACCACGGTGGTGGCGGTTCGAAGAGGCGGGCGGGTGGTGCTGGCGGCCGATGGTCAGGTGACCCTGGGAGAGACCATCATCAAGCACGGCGCCCGCAAGGTAAGACGGCTTTACAAGGGGCAGGTGCTGGTGGGGTTTGCGGGCTCCACGGCCGACGCCCTTACTCTTTTCGAGCGCCTGGAGAAGAAGCTCGAACTTTATAGCGGGCATCTGGTGCGGGCGGCGGTGGAGCTGGCCAAGGACTGGCGCACCGACAAGCTCCTGCGGCGGCTAGAGGCCTTGCTTATCGCCTGCGATCGGAATACCACGCTTCTCATTTCCGGGGCCGGAGATGTGATAGAGCCGGATGAGGAAGTGCTGGCCATCGGTTCTGGAGGGCCCATGGCCCTGGCCGCGGCCAAGGCCCTCCTGCGCCGGACCGAGCTTTCGGCCCGGGAAATCGCCGAAGAAGCCCTCCGGATAGCCGGCGAGATCTGCGTCTACACCAACCAAAACATCACGATCGAGGAACTATGAAAGCCCTTACACCGCGTGAAATCGTAGCCGAGCTGGACAAATATATTGTGGGCCAGAAAGAGGCCAAGAAAGCGGTGGCCATTGCCCTGCGGAACCGCTGGCGCCGTCAGCAGGTGCCCTCTCCACTAAGGGATGAGATTTATCCCAAAAACATCATCATGATCGGGCCTACGGGTGTGGGCAAGACCGAGATCGCCCGTCGCCTGGCCCGTCTCTCGGGCTCCCCCTTCCTCAAGGTGGAGGCCACCAAGTTCACGGAAGTGGGCTATGTGGGGCGGGACGTGGAGTCCATGATCCGCGATCTCACGCACATCGCAGTCCAGATGGTCAAGGCCGAGGAGGAGGAACGGGTGCGGGAGCGGGCCCGCAAACTGGCCGAAGAGCGGATCCTGGATCTCTTGGTGCCTCCTACCCCTCACCGTCCGGAGGGCGATAGTGAGACCCGCGAGAAATTCCGTCGGATGCTCCAGGACGGGTTGCTTGATGAGCGTTACGTAGAGCTTGAGGTCGAGGGGCGACCGCCCATGCCCATGGTGGAGGTCTTTGCGGCCACGGGGCTTGAGGAGATCGAACAACAACTCCGGGAGATGATGAGTTCTTTCTTTCCGCGAAAACAAAAACGTCGCCGGGTTAAGGTCCGGGAGGCCCTGGAGATCCTTACCAAGACCGAGGCGGAGAAGCTCATCGACATGGAGAAGGTCACGCGGGAAGCCATCCGGCGCACGGAAACCAGCGGTATCATCTTCATCGACGAGATCGACAAGATCGCCAGCCGCGGCGAGGGGCACGGGCCGGATGTGTCCCGGGAAGGCGTCCAGCGGGATCTCCTGCCCATCGTAGAGGGTACCACGGTGAACACCCGCTACGGCATGGTTCGCACGGATCATATTCTTTTCATCGCCAGCGGGGCCTTCCACGTGGCCAAACCCTCGGACCTCATCCCCGAGCTCCAGGGACGTTTCCCTATCCGGGTAGAACTCCAGCCCCTCACCCAGCAGGACTTCGTCCGGATCCTTACCGAGCCCGAAAACGCCCTGGTGAAACAGTACCAGGCCCTGCTGGCCACCGAGGGGGTGGAACTCGAGTTCACTCCGGACGGCCTGGAAGAAATCGCCCGGATCGCCTTCGAGGTCAACGAGCGTACGGAAAACATCGGCGCCCGGAGACTCTACACCGTGATGGAAAAATTGCTGGAGGAAATCTCTTTCTCCGCTCCGGATATCGCTCCCACCCGGGTGGTCGTGAACGGAGAGTACGTGCGGGAGAAACTATCCGAGATCGCCACGGATCTCGACCTTTCCCGTTTTATCCTTTAAAGCTCCCGGCAGGGCAAGGCCGTAAAGCCTTTCACCGTTAAACTTCCAGGGTCAGGCCATCATAGGCGGCGATCACCGGAATACCGGTCTCTTTCGAGAGTTTCTGGGCCACCTGTTTGGGATTGGCCCGAATCATGGTCATTCCGAAGTGGGTGAGAACGGCCTGCTCC
>WFPH01000052.1 GCA_015487645.1 Thermosulfurimonas sp.
TGATCGAATGGTCCGAAAGGTTGAAAGGGGAGTTCCCGGCCCGTTTCCGGATCTACTTTACCTACCTTTCGGAAAACGAGCGCGAGATTCGGATTGAAGAAGGCGCGCGTAAAGAGCCGCCCCGAGAAGAGCCGGGTAGGGATGCCTGATCAACCGCACCGGGACCTTTTCCAGGATCTTCCGCACGCGTCCTTTCTCCAGAAAAGCCGGGATAAACTCGGTTTCAAACCAGGGCCTGAGAGCCGGGGCTAGCCCTCCAGCCAGATAGACCCCGGAAAGGGCTAGGGTCTTGAGAGCCAGGTTTCCGGCCTCCCGTCCCAGCGCCCTGGCCACCAGACGCACAGCTTTTTCTGCGTAAGGATTCCCCTCAGTGGCCTGCCGGACAATCTCTTCAGGGGGAAGGCTCTCCCCGGAAAAACTCTCGAAGACCGCCGAAAGCCCCGGCCCGGATATAATCCTTTCCAGGCTCACGTGCCCGTAGCGTTCCTTGAGGCGGCGGTAAAGCCGCCATTCCTCCTCGGAGTCCGCGGGAAAATCCGCATGTCCTCCTTCCGTGGGGAGTACCACCGGGGGCCAGTTCTTGCGGATCAGGATGGCCTCTCCCAGACCCGTGCCCGGGGCCACGATGGCCGAGACCGCGCCGCGCGGACGTCCGGGTTTTACGAGCTCAAAATGCTGCCTGGAGAGGGCCATCACCCCGTAGGCCACCGCTTCGAGGTCGTTCAGGAGGATCACGCTCTCCAGCCGAAGCGGACCTTTCAGGGCCTGCGCCGAGACCGTCCAGCCTAGGTTGGTGAGGTGCACCTTCTGGCCAAGAACCGGCCCGGCCAGGGCCAAAACCGCAAGCCGTGGGCTTTCCCCGGCTAAGCGGAGATAGGCCTTGAGCAGAGATAAGACTCCCCGGAAATCCCGGCTCGCGAGGACCTTCAGCTTTCTGGGCCTGAGGGGACCTTTTTCCGGGAAGAGGGCCAGACGGGCCTTAGTCCCCCCAATATCCGCGGCCAGGATCATTTAGACTGGGACTTCTGAGCGCTCCGATACTGATCGTAAAGATCGATCACATGCTCCGTGATGTCCACCCGCGGAGAAGCCCAGTAGACCCCGGGCATGTTCTTCTCCAGAATGAGATCGTAGCCTTCCTTCTGGGCCATCTCCTTGATGACCTTCTCCAAGTCCTGGAAGATGGGCTTGAGGGCCTTCTTTTCCTCTTCTTTCATTTCGAACTGGGCGTCTTCCTGCATAGCCCGGAATTCCCGGACCATCTTCTGGTATTCCCGTTGTTTTTCGGCCCGGGCCTCTTCCGAAAGGAGCGGGGCCTTCTTCTGCATTTCCTGCTGAAAGGCCTCGATCTCTTTTTTCTTGGCTTCCAGTTTCTTCTGGAGCGTCTGGAACTTGGCCTGGAGTTTTTTCATGGCCTCCTGTCCGGCCTGGGAGGATCGAACCACCTTTTGAAGGTCGATGACCGCGATCTTGGGGGCCTCCGCCAGGGCCGTGCCCCACAAAAGAAGCATCCATACCAAGCCAAGGGCCGCCAGCTTTTTCATGTTCGCCTCCTTTATTGAGGTTTATTGACGATGACCAGATCCACCCGGCGATTCAGGGCCCAGGAAGCCTCGTCGTGCCCCGGGGCCAGGGGGCGCTCTTCACCGAAACTTACGGTGGAAAGCCTCTCCGGGGCTACGCCTAGATTGATGAGAAAACGCCGAACCTCCAGGGCCCGCTTTTCACCGAGGGCCAGGTTGTAATCCCGGTCTCCCCTTTCGTCGCAATTCCCCTGAAGTTCCACCCGGTATTCGGGATGTTTCAGGAGAAAACGGGCGTTTTCCCGAAGACGCAAGAGCATATCTTTTCTAATCCGATAGTCGTCAAAATCGAAGAAAATGGCCTTAAGGGGCGGGGTGCTCCGGCCATAGATCCGCCAGCGTTCCTTCTCTGGGAGTTTGGCCGCTTTGGCGGCCGCGGCCTCCAGGGTCTCCTCTTCGAAACCCGGAGGAGGGGCCAGCCCTTCGTTCTTTTCCTCTTCCGGGGCTACCGGAGGCGAGACCGGAGGCGGGGTTACCGCTTCGGCCTGCGTGGTCTCCTTTGCCGGAAGAGGCCCTACTGGAACCTTCTTGGGGGCGCAAGCCACCAACATCAAAAAAGCCAGCCCCAACCAGAACCATCTTTCCATGTCGCCCTCCTCCTTTAGGTGTAACCGGTAAGGTCTAGTTCCTGTAGAAAATCTCCCGTCCAGAATTCCAGCCTGGCCCGCAGGAGACTGGTTAGCCGGTAGAGCAGGGTCAACTCCTCGTTCAGTACGGCCGTCACCCAAGCCATGGTCTTTTCGGGAATCTTGGTGTAATGCCGGCGGCAAAAATAGTCCCGACAGAGCATGGGGCGGGCCAGGATCTTGCAACCCAGAGGCCCCACAAAGAAACACCGCCCGGGAACCTCTCTTTCTTCGGGAAAATTTACTCCGAGGAGACGGTTCAGAAGAAGGATCAACACTGTGCACTCATTCTCCAGTCCGATCTTGCAGCACCCCTGTCCGTCTTCCACGCTACAGAGGTAGCATTCCCGAAAGGTACCCGCTTCTCCCATGGCCTGATTGGAAACCTCCACCGCCCGGCGATAGGCCTCGATAAGAGGCGGAAGATCCGGATCTCGCAAAAAGCTCTCCCCCCAGAGGCGATAGAGGTCTTCGGCTACGGCTATCTTCTCTTCGATGAGGCGGGTGGGATCGGGACGCTTCTCCCGCAAATAGCGCATGGTCTTTTATTTAACACGATTAAGGATTAAATAGAAGTCCCGGAGGTGCCCCATGAAGAGTATGACGGGTTTCGGAAGAGGAGAGTACCTGGGAGAGGGTTTCAGCCTCCAGGTGGAGGTGAAGGCCCTTAATCACCGTTTCATGGAGATCATCTGTCGGCTCCCCCGGCGTTACCAGATCCTGGAAGAGCGCCTGCGCCGGGAGATCCAAAAACGTTTCCACCGGGGGCGTTTCGAAGTCCAGGTCCGGCTGCTGGGCACTCCTCCGGAGACGGCCAGGGTCTTCGTGGATCGAGGGCTCCTTTCCCAGTATCTCACCCATCTTCGCCTGCTGGCGGCCGAGTTCGGGCTTGCGGGAGAGCTTTCGGTCTCCGATCTCCTGCGGCTTAAAGAGATCTTCGTTCTTTCGGAGGACCAGCCGGAGACCGAAGCCCTCTGGGCCGAGCTCAAACCGGCCCTGGAGGAGGCCCTGGCGAATCTTTCCGAGATGCGGCTTCGAGAGGGGGCGTACCTCAAAGAGGCCCTGAAGGCCCATCTCCGGGATCTGGACGGGCTGCTGGCGAGGATCGCCGAACTAAAAGAGGGCCATTTCAGAGAGGCTTACCGGCGTCTTGAAGAAAGGCTGACGAAGCTTCTGGGAGACCAGGGGCTGGATCCCCTAAGGCTCCATCAGGAAGCGGCCATCCTGGCCGACCGTCTGGATTTTACCGAGGAGCTCGATCGCCTCCAGAGCCACCGGAGGCACTTTGAAAAGATCATGGAGGAACCCGGTCCGCACGGACGCAAGCTGGACTTCCTCTGTCAGGAGATGTTCCGGGAGATCAATACCCTCTCGAATAAAGCCGCTTCGGCCGAAATTTCGCATCTGGCCGTGGAGGTCAAGGCCGTCATCGAAAAGCTACGGGAGCAGGTTCAAAATCTGGAATAGGCTGGTCTTTATAAAGAAAAATGATAAAGTAAAAGGGCCATGGTGCGGATCTACGGTTCGGAAAACGGCTTTCTGGTGCCGGCGGAGAAAGTGGGGCCGAACACCTGGGTGGCCCTCACCGCGCCCACCGAGGAAGAGCTCCGGTTCGTGGAGACCAGATTCGGTATCCTCCCGGATTTTCTCAAGTATCCCCTCGATGAGGAGGAGCGTCCGCGGATAGAGGTCGAGGGCAAACAGCTTCTCATCATCTTCCATATTCCGGATCCCCGCCACGAGGGGGACATCATCCGCTACGAGACCCTCCCCCTGGGCATTATCATTACCGAAGAGGTGGTCGTAACGGTCTGCCTTAAGGAAAACCTCCTTTTCGAGGAGGTCATCGCGCAGTCCGGAAGGTTCCTTAAGGTGGATCTGGGTCACCCGGTTTCCTTCCTCTTTCTGGTGTTCTACTGCGTGGCCAATCTTTATCTCCGATATCTGCGTTTGATAGACCGTCTGATCGAGGACTACGAGCGTGAGCTTCATCGTTCCTTCCGTAATCGGGAGTTGCTCAAGATCCTGAGTCTGGAAAAGAGTCTGGTCTATTTCAATACCGCCCTCCGCGGAAATGATGTGGTGCTCACCCGGATTCAGTCCGGACGGTATTTGAGGCTTTCCGACGAGGATTTGGAGATCCTGGAGGACATTCAGATCGAAAACCGTCAGGCCATTGAGATGGCTAAGATTTACTCCGACATTCTGAGTGGGACCATGGACGCCTATGCTTCCATCATCGGGAACAACCTCAACATCGTCATGAAGTTCCTGACGGCCCTGGCCATCGTGCTGGCGCTGCCTACCATGATCTCAAGCATTTATGGCATGAACATTCGGCTTCCCCTTCAGGAAAATCCCCATGCCTTCTGGATCATCATGGGCATATCCTTCGCCGTTTCCATTCTGCTTACGGCTTATTTCATCAAGAAAAGGCTTTTCTAGATGGATGACAAAGCGGCCGTATTCTTGGGAATTCTCCAGGGGCTTACGGAGTTCCTGCCGGTTTCCAGTTCCGGCCATCTGATCCTGGCCGAGAACCTTTTCGGGATCAAGGCCGGCCTTTCCTTCGACGCCTTTATTCATCTGGGGACCCTTTTGGCGGTTCTGATCTATTTTCGCCGGGACTGGCTGGGGCTCGTGCAGGATCTCTGGTATCCCGGGCCGGGGCGCCGGCTTTTGATGATGCTGGTGGTGGGAACCTTACCTGGAGCCCTAGCCGGACTATTTTTAGGGGAGACCATCGAGCGATACTTCCGGCATTCAGCGGTGGTGGCCGGGGTGCTCATCGTGATGAGTTTGCCCCTGGTCCTGGGGGAGATTCTGGGTCGTAAAGAAAAAGACTGGCCGGAACTCGGGATATACGGGGCTTTTCTGGTGGGGCTGGCTCAAGCCCTGGCACTTATTCCGGGCACCTCGCGTAGCGGAATCACCATGGCCGCGGCTCTACTTTTAGGTCTGAGACGGGCGGAGGCCGCCCATTTTTCCTTTCTCCTTTCGGCCCCCATCATTGCCGGAGCGGGTCTCCTCGAAGGGGCCAAAGCCCTTTCCGCGGGGGTCTCGCTTAAGTTTATGTTGCTGGGCGGTCTTTCGGCCTTCGTTTCGGGCTGGCTGGCCATCTCCTTTCTCCTTCGGCTTCTGAAGACCCACACCCTTTACCCCTTCGTCCTCTACCGGGTGCTTCTCGGTCTTTTAATTCTGCTTTTTTTGCCCCACACGGCCCTGGCCAGGCCTCCTTTCTCCCGGGTTGTAACCCTGATCACCGCTCAAGGGCCACCGGAGCGCTTTTTCGAGGAAAGACCCCGGGGGGTTACCACCGGTTTGCTTCTTCCCGGGGGACGCTATGTGCTTGCGGCTTATCCGGAGGTCAAACAGGCGGTCTTCATCGAGGTCGTTTTCCCGGAGGGCGAGAGTTTCCCTGCCAGGCTTGCCGGTTATGACCGTTTCACGGAACTGGCCTTCCTTGAACTTGCGCAGCAGGTGAGGGAGAGGGAACGCCTGCGCTTCTCCACGGGCTGGCCCTCGGCGGGGGAAACCGTTTTCCTGGTTTCCCGGGCCGGGGGACTGGGGGTTTATCCTGGATGGGTGGTCCGAGCTCCGGCTATGAGACGTATCCGGGGGTTTCTGCGGGCTGATCTTCTGGAGGTCTTCCTGAGTGACGATCGGTCTGGCCCGCTGTTTTTGCCGGATGGGAAACTCTGTGGTTTCCATGTGGGCCTTTCCGGCGGAAGTGGGCTTCAGTTGGCGGAGGCCTCCTGGATCATAGAACGGGCTTTCAGACAATTCTTAAAGAAAAAAAGGGTGGAGTGGGCCTGGCTGGGGGTGGAGAGCGTGCCGCTTTCGCCGGTGCTGGCCCGAGCCGTGGGGTTTCCGGTGGGAAAAGGACTCCTCGTAATCCGGGTCTATCCGGGCAGTCCCGCCGCAATGGCCGGCTTGCGGGCCGGGAAGACCCTGAAAGCGGTGGGCAATCGCCTCTACCCTGTGGATGCCGATCTTATTCTTAGCGCGGACGATCTCCCACTGGAGAGTCCCGCAGATCTTCTCTCTCTGGTGCTTTCTAGAGAGCCCGGCCAAACCCTTCGCCTTAAGATTTGGAGGGCAGGCCGAACCCGGTATATTAAGGTGAAACTTTTGAGGAGACCCTGAAGATGAGGAACTGGCCTTTGGTCAAGGAGACACTTAAGATCAGAGATAGAGAACTCGTTCTTTTTCGACCGGCTACCCTGGATCCTTTTCTGGAAGGCGAGACCTTTCAGGTCTCCAGATTCCCCTTCTGGGCCAAGCTCTGGGAGGCGGCCATTGTGCTGGCGGATTTTGTGGCCACCCTTGAGCCTCCCAGGAAGGTCCTTGAGATCGGCGCCGGGTTGGGGGTTCCAGGGCTGACGGCTGCGGCCTTCGGCCATGAGGTGACCCTTACCGATTATGAAGAAGCCCCTCTGGAGATCGTCCAGCGCTCAGCGGAAGCCAATGGTTTGAAGGTGAGGGTGGCCCGCCTTGACTGGCTGAATCCCGAAGATCTCGGTGAGTTCGAGGTCATTTTAGGGGCCGAGGTGGTCTACGCCGGCCGGCTTTTTCAGCCCCTCCTGGATATATTTCGGCGCTATCTTCTGCCGCAGGGGGAGATCTATCTGGCTCACGATCGGGAGAGGGCCAGGGTCCTGGTGCCTTTCCTCAAGCGGGCCGAAAACGAGTACGAGGTGGCCACTAGTCTCCGTCGCCTGAGGACCTCCGGCGAAACCTACGAGATCGTTCTCAATCGTCTGCGTCCCAAGGGCTTTTGATGCGGGTCGCCGAGGCCCTGCGGCTGGGAAAGGTCCGGCTGGAGCGAGCCGGATTTTCCCCCGAGGAAGCCCTCCGGGAGATCCGGTTCATCCTGGCCGGCCTTCTAGGCTTGCGCCCGCTTGATTTATACCTTTTCCCGGAAAGGGAGGTCCCGGAGCAAACCTTTCGGGAAGCCCTCGAGGAGAGAGCCCGGGGAAAGCCCCTGGCTTACATCCTCGGAGAGGTGAATTTTTACGGCCGTCGCTTCCGCGTGCGGCCGGGAGTCCTCATCCCTCGTCCGGAGACCGAGATCCTGGTGGAAGCTTTCCTGGAGGAAACCCTGCCTCAAGGTCCGGTCCTCGAGCTGGGTGTGGGCTCGGGGGTGGTTATCCTCACCCTCCTTGCGGAAAGACCGTCCCTGAGAGGGGTGGGCGTGGATATCAACTCCGGGGCCCTGGAACTCACTCTGGAGAACGCCGAGCTTCTTGGTCTAAAAGAAAGGCTTTTTTTGATCCGGGGATCCTGGCTGACGCCCTTAAGGCCCGGCCGGAACTTTGCGGCCTTGGTCTCGAACCCTCCTTATGTGGCGGAGACCGATTGGCCGGATTTGCCCCGGGAAGTGAAATTTTATGAACCCCGGGAGGCCCTTTTAGGGGGACCAGACGGGCTCCTTTTCATTCGGAGAACCCTGATGGAGGGCCCGGCTTACCTTCTTCCGGGAGGCAAGATCTTTTTGGAGATAGGTTATAATCAGAGAGAGCCGGTGAGGAAGATCTGCCGGGACCTGGGTCTTGAAGTCTATTTTCGGAAAGATCTTTTGGGGATAGACCGGGTAGCGGTGGTGAGCCCGTGAGAGAATACCTTGAGATCGAAGGGGGATACCCCCTTAAAGGAGAGATCCCGATCAGCGGGGCCAAGAACGCGGTTTTGCCGGCTCTGGCCGCCACCCTGCTGGCCCCCGGAACCTATCGTTTTACCAACTGGCCCCGGTTACTCGATCTCTATACCATGCTCGAGTTGCTTTCGCATTTAGGGGCCCGGATTGAGAGCCGGGGGCCCGTTCTCGAGGTGGACACCGTTTCGGCGGAAGGGGTGGAGGCGCCCTACGAACTGGTGCGGCGCATGCGGGCCTCTATCCTGGTCCTTGGGCCGCTTACGGCCCGTTTCGGTCGGGCCCGCGTGGCCCTTCCGGGTGGTTGTCCCATCGGTAAGCGCCCGGTGGACTTTCACCTGCGGGGGCTTGAGCGCCTGGGAGCCCGGATCGAGATCCGACACGGCTACATCCTGGCCCGGGCCGAAGATGGTCTTTCCGGGGCCGAGATCGTCTTCGACGTGCCCTCGGTTACGGCCACCGAGAATCTCCTCATGGCTGCCACCTTGGCCCGCGGCAAGACCGAGATCCGCAACGCCGCCCGGGAACCGGAAGTGGTTTTCCTGGGGGAGATGCTCCGGGCCATGGGGGCCCGGATCGAAGGACTGGGTACGGATCATCTCGTGATTTACGGCCGGTCGGAGCTGGAACCTCCTCGGGAACCCCTGCGCATCATCCCCGACCGTATTGAAGCCGGGACTTATCTTATGCTGCCGGGTATAACCGGAGGGGAGATCACCCTTGCCGGGGTTGAGCCCGCCCATCTTGAAACTCCCATTCTGCGTCTTAAGGAGGCCGGTCTTGAAATAGAGGCCGAGGGGGATAGGCTTTATGCCCGGGCCCGAAGACCCCTTTCTCCGCTCAAGATCGTGACCGCCCCTTATCCCGGATTCCCTACCGATCTTCAGGCCCAGATCATGGTCCTCCTGACGCAGGCCGAAGGTCTTTCCCTCATTACCGAGAGTCTTTTTGAAGAGAGGTTCCATCATGTGTTTGAGTTGCGGCGGATGGGGGCAGAGATTGAGCTGGACGAACGCACGGCCATCGTTCGGGGGCCGGTGAGGTTGCAGGGGGCGGAAGTGGAGGCCAACGACCTGCGGGCTAGCGCTTGTCTGGTGCTGGCAGCCCTGGGAGCCGAGGGCGTAAGCCGCATCTATGGGCTAGAGCACCTAGATCGGGGCTACGAGAAGATCGAGGCCAAACTCTCGGCCCTGGGGGCCAAAATCGTGAGGAAGAGTTATGAAGGTCACCAGGCTTTCGGACCTTGTGGGGCAGGACCCCGCGATTAGGCTTTTCCGGAGGGCCCTTTCCGCGGGTAAGCTGGCCCAGACCTACCTCCTGGTGGGGCCCGAGGGCACCGGGAAAGAGACCTGTGTGGCATCCCTGGTGAGGGAAATATTTTGCGAAAACGGGGAAGGATGCTCCGGGTGTCGAGCCTGCCAGAAACTGACCCGCGGGGTGCATCCCGATTTCATGATCCTGCGTCCCCAAGGGGAGAGCATCCGCATCGCCCAGGTAAGGGCGGCCGAGGAGTTTCTGCGGTTCCGGCCCCTTGAGGCCCCGGTGCGCATCGTCCTCGTGCCGGAGGCTGAGCGTCTGACCCCAGAGGCCGCCAATGCTCTCCTCAAGTCCCTAGAGGAGCCACCGGCTTACGCCCACTTTTTCCTTACGGCGGTCTCGGCCGAAGCCCTTCTGCCCACCATCGTCTCCCGCTCGCAGGTGGTGAGGTTCCGACCGCTCCCCCCGGCTCTCATAGAAAAAATCCTCGTGGAACGGTTCGGTAAAAACCCGGAGGAGGCCCGGTCCCTGGCGCTTCTGGCCGAAGGTAGCCTCGGCCGGGCCCTGGCTCTGTCCGAAAAGGGCCTCCTTGAGGGACTCAATCGCCTGATCGGGGTCTCCCGGAATCCTGATCCAGCCCTGAAACTCCGGGCGGCCGAGACCTTGGCTCAAAAGCGGGAGGACTTAAGTGAGCTTTTTTACCTAGTGCGCCTCTGGCTTTGGTATTCCTTCCTCTGGGCCAGGGGGCTTTGCGAATTCCCGAAGGTTTTTCCGGAGCCAGCCCCGGCCGAAAGGGCCTTGTCCCTTCTGGATC
>WFPH01000053.1 GCA_015487645.1 Thermosulfurimonas sp.
ATCAAGAGCTTTGCATAGGCTGCGGGTCTTGTGTGGAGATCTGTCCGGAGGTCTTCGAGCTTGACGAAAACGAAAAGTCCTACGTGAAGAACCAGGAGGCCTGCAACACTTGCAACTGTGAGGAGGCTATCGAGATCTGTCCGGTGGGGGCCATCTCGTGGGAGGACGAATAAGGTGATTCTGGCTACCGGCCAGGACAAGTGCTACGACATCTCTGGAAGAGAAATCCCCTGCCCCGGTACGGGGCAGGACGGGGAGCTCCGGATCGGGCTTTCAGCCAGGCCTCGTTTCAAGCTGGAAGGAGAGCTCGTACGGGATCTTCTCACCGGTCTCCTCTGGCCGAAAAACGCTAATCTCTTTGAATTTCCCCTGAACTGGGAAGAGGCTCTTTCGGCCATCGAGCGCCTCAACCGGGAGAGGTTCCTCGGTTTTTCGGACTGGCGGCTACCGAATCGGCGGGAGCTCCGAAGCCTGGTCTTCTTTCAGGCCAAGAACCCGGTCCTGCCACCGGATCACCCCTTTGAAAACGTCTTTCATGGCTGGTACTGGACTTCCACCACCGCGGCCATAAATCCCCGCTACGCCTGGAACGTGCACTTCGGCGGCGGACGCATGTTTTATAGTCACAAGGAAGACGAGCGTATGGTTTGGCCGGTGAGAGGGAAACCGGGGCTTCCGGCCACGGGCCAGCGCACCTGTTACGACACCTGGGGAAGGCCTATCCCCTGCCCCGGCACCGGCCAGGATGGAGATCTGCGGGCCGGAATCTCCTGGCCCAAGCCGCGCTTTGAAGCCCGGGGAGAAGCGGTGTTCGACCGATTGACCGGCCTCTGGTGGACCCGATGTGCGGACCTGGCCCCGGGACTGGTCACCTGGGAGGAGGCCTTCGAGGTGGTGGCGGGGCTCAACCGGAAAGAACACGGCGGTTTTTCGGACTGGCGGCTTCCCAACATCAACGAGCTTGAGAGTCTGGTGGACGCCGAATACCACTCTCCGGCCCTCCCGAAGGAACATCCCTTTGAAGCGGTCCGCGAATTCTACTGGTCCTCCACCACCAGCTTCTACGACCCTCTCTGGGCCTGGGCTTTGTACCTTACCAAAGGGGCGGTCGGCATAGGCCTCAAACACGGGCGCCATTTCTACGTCTGGGCCGTGCGTGGTAATCTCATTTAAAATTTGAGGGAGGAGGAAGAACATGTCTAAAACCACCATCAAGATCTCTGGTATGAGCTGCGAACACTGCGTAAGACGGGTCACGGAGGCCCTCTCGAAGCTTCCCGGAGTGAAAAATGTACAGGTGGACCTCTCAAGCGGGACGGCCATCTTTGAAAAACCCGAGAACCTCTCGTTTGAGGAGATCGCGCGGGCCATCGAGGAGGCCGGCTACCGGGTGGAGAGAGCCTGATGCCGGAGAAAGCCTGCGGAGAGACCTGCCCTTTACCCGAAGGGGCCCCCTCGGGAGAAAAAGTCTCTGGGGCTCCTCCTCAAGGGGCCGAGGTGGCCCTCTTCCGGATTTCGGGTATGAGTTGTGCGGCCTGTGCGGCCCGCATCGAGAAGGTCCTCGCCCACCTTCCCGGAGTAAGCGAGGCCTCGGTAAATTTCGCCGCGGAGAAGGCCCGAGTGATCTACGACCCGCAAAAAATCTCTCCGCAGAAAATGGTGGAGGCTATCCGTAAAGAAGGCTATGGTCTAGAACCTTTGGTTTCAGAAAGGGCTCGGGTGGCGGTAGCCATCGGAGGCATGAGTTGTGCGGCCTGTGTGGCCCGCCTGGAAAAGGCCCTCTCCAAACTTCCTGGGGTGTTTGAGGTCTCCGTGAATTTGGCCTCGGGCAAGGCTCATATTGTTTACAACTCTAAAGTAGTCGGTCCACCGGATTTCCGACGAGCCATCGAAGCTGAGGGATATTCTTTCCTGGGGCTTACCGAGGAGGCTCCTGAGGCTGCGGCCGTAGCCGAGGAAGCTCGTCTTAAAGGGTTGAAACGCCGTCTCCTGGTGGCCTGGCTGCTCTCCCCTTTCATTTTTGTCCTCTCCATGGAAAAGCTCTTCCCTTTTGTCTCCCGGATTCCGTTAGAGACCCGACACCTTGTCCTGTTTTTCCTGGCCACGCCGGTTGAGTTTTACGCCGGTTGGGAATTTCTGCGCGGAGCGCTTAAAGGGCTCCGCCACCGCACCGCGGACATGAACACCCTAGTTTCTCTAGGGACCCTTTCAGCCTATCTCTATTCTACGGTGGTGACCTTTTTCCCTGAGGTCTTCCGCGGGGCCGGGCTTCCGCTTCATGTCTATTACGACTCCGCGGCTATGATCATCGCCTTCGTGCTTCTGGGGCGCTACCTGGAGGTCCGGGCCCGAGGGCGGGCCAGCGAAGCCGTTCGCCGCCTGCTTTCCTTATCTCCACCGGTGGCCCGAGTCGTCCGCGGGGATCGCGAATTTGAGATCCCGGCCGAGGCCCTCGTCCCGGGCGACGTGGTGGTGGTCCGTCCTGGGGAGCGCATCCCGGCCGACGGCGTGATCCTCGAAGGTCAGACTGCCCTCGACGAATCCATGCTCACGGGAGAGAGCCTTCCGGTAGAAAAGGGACCGGGGGCCAAGGTCATCGGGGGAACCCTGAACCTTTACGGGGTTTTCAGATTCCGGGTGGAAAAAGTGGGGCGAGAGACGGTCCTCGCCACTATCGCCCGTTTGGTGGAAGAGGCCCAGGGGTCAAAGGCCCGCATCCAGCGGCTGGCCGACCGGGTGGCCGGAATCTTCGTGCCGGTGGTACTCACGATTGCGGCTGTAACGCTAGTGGTCTGGTACCTCCTGGGGCCCGAGCCGCGGATTACCAACGCCCTTCTCTCCTTTGTTTCGGTCCTGGTGATTGCCTGCCCCTGCGCCATGGGGCTCGCCACCCCGGCGGCCGTAATGGTGGGCACTGGGCGAGCCGCGGAACTGGGCATTCTAGTGAAAAACGCCTTGGCTCTTGAGGAAGGAGCCCGGGTGACGGTCTGTGTTTTCGACAAGACTGGGACCCTTACCCAGGGGAAACCCGAGGTAAAAGGGGTCTTTCCGGCCCAGGGCCGAACCGAGGAAGAGGTCCTAAAAGTTGCCGCCGCCCTTGAGCGTCACTCCGAGCATCCGCTCTCGAGAGCCGTGGTCGAAGCGGCCAGAGGGCTTGAGCTTCCGGAAGCCCGTGAGATCGAGGCCGAACCCGGGCAAGGTCTTTCCGGAAAGATAGAGGGGGAACCGATTCTGGTGGGGAAACCCGACTGGGTGGGCTCCCAAGCTAGGATCCCTCAGGACCTCCGGAACAAGATCGACCGGGAGGCCTCCTTTGGGAGGACGGTGGTGCTGGTGGCCAAGGGTTCCGAAGTTATAGGAGGCCTCAGTCTAGCCGATGCCCTGCGTCCCGAGGCCGTGGAAGTGGTGAAAGAGCTCAAGACTCTGGGGCTCAAAGTCTTCATGCTTACCGGAGACCATCGCGCCACGGCGGAAGCCATTGCTCGGGAGCTTACCCTCGACGGTTTCCTGGCCGAGGTTCTCCCCGAAGACAAGGCCCGCAAGATCCGTGAACTTAAGGCCGAGGGGCACCGGGTCATGATGGTGGGCGACGGGGTGAATGACGCCCCGGCTCTGGCCCAGGCCGACCTTGGGGTGGCCCTTTCCTCCGGCACGGACATTGCGCTCGAGTCCGCGGATGTGGCCCTCATGCGCCCGGATCTGAGACTCGTGCCCCTTACGGTTAGACTCTGCCGGGCCACGCTTCGCATCATCAAGCAGAACCTCTTCTGGGCCTTCGGCTACAACGTGCTGGCCATCCCGCTAGCGGCCGGCCTGCTCTATCCCCTGTGGGGCCTGCGCCTGAGCCCTCCCATAGCAGCCGCGGCCATGGCTCTGTCCTCGGTCTCGGTGGTGGGGAACGCCCTACGCCTCAAAAAAATTTCTCTTTAACCCCCGAGTTTGCTATCATGAAAATATGAAGGATATTGACTGCTCCCGCTACGAGGAATGTTTCCGCAGACTTAGCGCCAGCTACGAGGTGGTTTCTGAGCTGGAGAAGGCCATCCGTTCCGAGCGCGTCAGTCTGGACCATTTGGCCCGCATCATTGAAAAGGATCCGGCTCTTACGGCCGAAATCCTGAAAGTGGTCAACTCCCCCTATTACGGATTTCCGCGAAAGATCTCCTCGGTGGCCCACGCGGTGGTTCTCCTCGGCATGGTAAACATCCGCATAATCGTGCTTACGGTCTCTTTTTTCAAAAGTCACCCTCGACTCACCCCTATCTGGGCCCATTCCCAGTGGGTCTCTTATTTAGCAAAGGAGATCCTCAAGAGATTGCTTAAGACCGGGATCCAGAAAAGCCCTCTTCTCTTGGCGGTGGACCCTACAACTTTGGCCACCGCCGGTGTCCTCCATGATGTGGGGAAAATTCCACGGTTCCTTTGTCCCGAAACGGAACTCCCTGAAGACCACAGCGAGGTAGGCTTCCTCATTGCCCACTGTTTCGACTTCCCGGAAGAACTAGCCGTGGCCATTGCCTACCACCATTGTCCCTGGGAGGCGCGCTCCGAGGTTGCGATGGTCTATATCCTCTATTTCGCCAACGAAATCGTCAATCAACGGGAAATACCAGAGGAAGAACTCTCCCGAGGGGCAGCCTATCTCGGACTCTCTACCGAAGAGATGAAAGGCGTGGTAAAGGCTACCCAGGAGATGTTCCAGAAATACTTGGAAAACCTGAAAAGGAAAAAGAGGGGGCCCGTATGAGGATACCCCGGGTTATGTCCACCCAACATCCGGACAACGTCTCACTACCCTTTTTTGCCGAGACCTCGGATATGTCCGGGGAAGACGAGATCCAAGAGGCTTACTACGCCTTTTCCCATCTGGGTTGCGATGAGCAAATGTGGGATAGTGAAGGCAAAGAGGTGGACGACTTCGTGGTCAAGAAACTCCTCACACGCTACTCCCATTTCTTCAGGAACCGAAAGCTGGGGCGCGACTGCTTTCTCACCCTGCGGATCCCAAATCCCTCGGTAGAAAAGGAAGAGGCCAAAATCCTGGTAGAGGCCCTGGAGAGTATTCCACGTTCCATGGACGCCGCCCGTCTCTTCTACGGAGAGGCTCCGGCCCCCATCTTCGAGGTCATTCTTCCCATGACTACCTCGGCCAGGGAGCTGAACCGGGTCTATTACTTCTACAAAAACTTCATCTCAGGCAAGCAGTATCAGCCTATCTATGAGGGGGACATCACGCTTGCGGAATGGGTGGGAGAATTTCTGCCGGAGAGCATCAACGTCATCCCTCTCTTTGAGGATATTTCCTCCATGGTGCGGGCCGACGAGATCCTGGAGGACTATCTCCGAGACAAAGGCTTCCCCCGCTTGCGGGTCTTTCTGGCCCGCTCCGATCCGGCTCTGAACTACGGTAGCGTGAGCGCGGTCTTGGCCAACAAGATCGCCTTGAAAAAGCTTGAGCGGCTCTCGGCTCTCCTGGAGATCGAGATTCATCCCATCCTGGGAGTGGGCTCTCCTCCTTTCCGGGGCAATCTCACCCCCTACACCGTGGAACTGGTCCTCCACGAGTATCCCTGTGTGGAGACCTTCACGGTCCAGTCAGCCTTCAAATACGACAATCCCATTGAGGACGTGATCGAAGCCATCAAGAAGATCAAAAACTTCATCCGCTATCCCCTGGAGGACTTCGACGAAAAGCAGGCCCTGGCTCTCATCGAAAAGACCTCCAGAGAATATCAACGTTTGATCGAGCCCTTAGCCCCTCTGGTAAACAGGGTGGCCCGGGATATCCCCCGCCGGCGGATGCGAAAGCTCCACGTGGGCCTTTTTGGCTACTCCAGGAGCCTCGGGAAGGTCAGTCTCCCTCGGGCCATCGGCTTTTGCGGAGCTTGTTATTCCATGGGGCTCCCGCCGGAACTTCTGGGGCTGAACGCTTTAAATCGAGAGGAGATCCTAGAGCTCAAAGAGCTTTACCGCAATCTCGAAAAGGACTTCTCCCTAGCCATGCAGTACTTCAACCCCAAGGTGCTAGAGATTCTTCCGGAGGAGGTCAAAAAGTCTTTGATCAAAGCCCTGGACCTCATCAATCACCTGAGCCTCGACTGCAGTCCAGACCCGGCCCATCAGGAAGCCACGGCTCGCATTATTCGGCACCTCAAGCGCAACGACAACGCCAGCCTTACAGATATGATCATTGAAGCCGGCCACCTAAGAAGATTCCTAGGCTAAGGCTCCAGGCCTAAAACATGGCTAAACCTGTGGTGTAGTCCCTTGTATTTGACTAAGTCCGGCTTATCCTAAAACAAGAGATGAGGTTTTCCGCCAAAGACCCCAAGGCCATGGGCGAAGAGCTCTGGGAAAGAATCCGCTTTTATACCCGTGGCTTGACTATTCCCACCTGTGAGATATGCGGCGCCCCTATTTACAGTCGAGAAGAAGCCTGGTTAGCCACCAAAGGGTGAAGACGGGTTCTGGCGTGCCGTGAGTGCGCCCATGGTCGGGACGGCAGGATTTGAACCTGCGACCCCTGACTCCCGAAGCCAGTGCTCTGCCAGGCTGAGCTACGTCCCGACCCACGTTAAACTTAAACCTGTAGCCCAATCTGTCAAGCTCACGGACGACGCGCGGAGGTTCGCACAAGCCGGGCCAGACCTATACGATGAGCCAGTCCGGCCCAGCTTATCTCCCGGTTCTCCTTTTTTCTACTCTTCCCGGCCCGCAAACGGGCTACCTTCTCGGCCACCCGACGGTAATAATGGGAGTCTTCTTCAAGGATCACAGGCCGGCGTCGGATCTCCCGCAGCTTCAGGATCAAAAAATCCAAACGCCGCATGATACGATACTGTTCCTCGATATCCTCTTCGCCCAGACTTTCAAGAAGGTCTTCCAGGTTCCGGATTTCACGCTGAAGTTCCACCTCCGGAGGTACAAAACCGGCATTTTTTAGAATCTTATAGGCCAGACGAACCTCTTCCGGGACGAAACTCAGATCCTCCAGCTTCAAAGGCTGGCCCTTCCCGGGGAGGTCGTCGAACTCTCCGTTACGGATGGCCTCCTGAATGCGCTCCTCAGCCAATTTTTGAAAGACGAGAAGACTCATGACCCCTTGGCGAGAACCTTTTCTATTTCGGAAAGCTTATATTCCACGAAGTCAAGTCCTCCAGCTGGAGGCTTGGTTTCAAGATACTTCTTGTAATAATCCAGGGCCGTGCGATAGTCTTTGAGATTTTCGTAAGCCCGGGCCAGATCGGCATAAACGATCCTTTTAGTAAAGGGGGCCTCCTTGAGCACCTTTTCATAAATAGCCACCGCCTTCCGTACCTTTCCGGACTCCTCCAAAAGGTAACCGCGGGCCAGAAGGACCGAAAACTTCACTTCCCCTTCGCTCTCCCTTTCAAGGGTTTTGAGAGCGGCCAGGAGCGCCTCCGGTTCCTTTTTCCCGAGATCTCTTTCCCAAAGGTTGAGCCGAGCCTCCCTCGCGGCTACCGTTCCGGGATATTCTTTGACCAGTTTTTGCAATTTCTGAAAGGCGGCCTCCTGATCTTTAAGGGAAAGGGCCTGAGCATAGAGTAAAGCGGCCTTACCCTCTCTCCGATCCTGATACATCCGGTAGCCAGCCCAAAGGGAAAGAAGTAAAACCAGGCCCACCACTGTGGCCACGATTTCCCGCAGATGCTCTCGAGCCGCTTTGACCCACCTCTCATGAAGGACCAGAAGCTCTTCCCCTGTCGAGAATTCGCCCCCGGGCATCTTAGGCCTCCACGCCTCCGAAATAGTCGTCCCAGCGAAAGATCAAAGGCTTGGCACCCTCTACCTGGACCGCATAATCCCCTACCTCACCTACAAAAAGGACATGGTCTCCGGTTTCACAGGTGGAAACCACCGTACACTCAAAGTAGGCAATGGCACTTTTGAGAACCGGAGACCCTTTAAGGGCATTGAGGTAAGGCACTCCCGCAAATTTATCCACTTCACTTCCGGACTTGAAACCGAAGTGACGCGCCAGATCTATTTGATCTTCGCCCAGCACATTTACGCAAAAGACTCCGGATTCCTTGAGAAGTTTGTAAGTGTACCGTTCGGGGGCAATGGCCACCGCTAGGAGCCTAGGCCTAAAAGAAACCTGACTCACCCAAGCAGCCGTCATGCCGTTTATCTTCTCTCCGTGCCTCACTGTAATTACAAAAACCCCCTGTGGGATATACTGAGATATCGTTCTCTGAAGTCCCATGAAACACCCCCTCGAACTTAGGTTTCGGTTAGAGCATACCCAAGGCTTCCGCCAGAATCAAGCCGTTGTATTGGTGGACCCTCCTTTCCGTAGAAATTATTCGCACTCGCTATACTAAATTCCGCCCCTTCTTCCTCCCCCAGGCCATACCAGCTACCTCCCCGAAGATTATCTCAACCTGGCCTTCTCTTTCCTCCTTGGAGCCCGCTCTAGCGAGAGCGCTTCCCGAGCCCTCCAAAACCTGAATCTGCCCTTAAACCAGGAATATCTCGACGAAGTAATCGAATAATTCGTAACCTACCTCGAAACTATCAACTCCTCGCCTCTGCCCTCGGATCTGGCGGCCATTTTTCTGGATGGAAAATCCATCCGTCAAAAGATTAAAGAGGGAAATTCGGGAGGTGGCTCATATCCTGAGGTACCTTTTTGGGAAAAAATTTTCTAAAGATGGCCATTAAAACTTGACAAGCCCCCAGGCGAAAACAGACTAAAAAACCTCCGCTCCCACGAAAAATGCCCCGAAAATAATCCCTCCGGGCGGCCCCGCTGAGGGACCGCCTGGAAGAATTTTTTCAGAATCTTTTAATCAGGAAGGACACCACTCGTTTCGTTACATGAGAGGTGGCCAATGTGGTAGTATATAGTGCCGTTTTCGTTAAAGATGTTTATGAAATAACCATCATCGGGATCCATAAACACCGTACCGTTGCCCGAAGTGGTGAAAATGTAAGCCATCCCGGGAGCCGGTGTATTACCATCGTCCGCAAAGTCCGGTATTAGGGAGGCATTGTCGCTCCCGATAGCGGTCCCATTAAAGTACTCTTCATAAAATTCCAGTCTATTCAATAACAATCCACCGGTGGTAGCGTTCCCCCAGCCCTCTTCGTGATTTTCTGCATCCCACCAATAGTATTCCGCGGTGCAGGTGGTCATGTTAGCGAACGCCGTGGTCATGTTGTAGCTCTCAATACCTACGCCGAAGCCGGAACCGTTGACATAATCCACCACGAACCCCCGATGCGTTCCGGGTTTGATTACGATGCGGTAGGTGGCGTTGTCCTCGGTAAGGCCCGCGCAGTCGGTCGCTCCGGCCTTGGCCAGGAGGTAATCCCCGGTATCCGAAAGACGCCAGCATCCGGTCTCGTTATACGCATTATCTAAAATATTTTCCGCATAATAGGTTCCGTTCTCATAGACGGTAATCCGATAAAAGGCCAATCCTGTGCCATTGGCCGGAATGTGGACATAATTATAGGTTCCGTTTACATCTGCCGCTGTCAGGGTGTTCCTAACCTTCTTCAGGCCGGCGAGTACTGTAGAATTGCCGTCCAGGTATATCCCGAAAAAGGCCATGTTTCCGGAAAGAAACATGTCGGCCACCTGGGTTCCGTTATCAAGGAAGAGTTTGTAAAAATGCGGTTTGTCCGGGTAGGATTCCATTCGCAGGGTCCCGGTCTGATTCCCGAACACAGGCCCGAAAACCTCGTAGCTTAGACTGCTGTTGTCCGGCGCTATGGTGATTCGCACGAAGTCTCCCGCGCCCGCAGCCCCGAGATAAGTGGTGCCGCCCGAAGTACCGCTTACTATTCCTTCACCGCCGCCACCGCCTCCTCCGCACCCGGCAAGAGAGAATAAGAGGATAACAACCGAGAGAATCACTCCTACCCTCCTCATCCTGCACCTCCTTTCCTGATTTTAATTCAGGGGGGCGGATTCCCGCCCCCCGAATCTCTACCGTTTTCTTAGCGCAAGACCGGAAAGCAGAAGGATTGCAAGGAGCAGTATGGCTCCGGCCGCCCTCGGATACTCCACCGCAAAGACAAGCGGCGTTAAAGCAAGGCGTGTGACAAACCTTAAGCCCTCGTGCCGCGCTATCACCTCCGCAACAGGCGGCGAGTACCGGTAATACATGGCCACGAACCAGCGCCCGAGAGGATTGGTCAGGAGATACCGGTCGCGTAAGTCCCGCAGCACCTTCACATGCGGGTCGAGATACGAACCATAGGCCGCGGTGGCGATGAAACAACCTCCGCCTCCGCCACCCCCACCGGCAGCAGCCGCTCCCGCCGCAGCAGCCGGCTCAAGAAACACGATCGGGTCCTCGATCACGCCGGCTGTAGCGTTTGCGTCATACAACGGGTCGTTGTCCTTAATGGTAAACTCAAGGAGCGTGCGGTCCGCGGAAAGATAATCCTCAAGCGGGGTGAAGTTTCCGCTCACCCACTTGTAGAGAATGACGCCCTGCGGAAGGGCCGGATCAAACCTGAACCTCACCGTGGTGTTCGTGACCCCGGCCGGAAGCCGGAGGGTGAGCCTCAACATCTGGGAGTAGTCCGCGGGAATCTCAAAGCCTTCTGGAGGAGTAAAGTCCGGGGGAAGATCCTCCTCCGTGGCGTTTTCCACGGTGGTGTTTCCCACATCATCCAGGAAGCACTCCATGTCGCTGTCGGCATCTGGATCAAAGCCGTGCACGAAACGGGCCGTGCAGGTTTTATCCGCATCCATGGTAAGGCTACAGGTGGTATTGTTGCCACATCCGGCACAGGCCCCACCCCAGCCGGAGAACGCGGAATGCGACCCGGCCGCAGCTGTAAGGGTAACCTCCGTGCCGTTATCAAAGCTCGCCGAACAGGTGCCGGGGCAGTTAATCTCCGCGGGGGCGCTCGTCACTCTGCCGGAGCCGGTACCGGCCAGGTTCACTGTAAGCCTATAGGAGACCCTTCCTCCCCCCGCGTAACAGACCCCGTTTTCAGAGGGGATAACATCCTGGACATCAGGGGTGTAAGAAGTCACCCTAATCTGGTCAGTATAGTCGGTTGCGTTTGCGGTAAAGTCATAATTTTCCACTGTGGGTGAGGCTGTAGAGACCGTGGGAGTAACCTCTCCCATATAGGAACAGCCCTGAACGATTCCATTAGAAGGAACTTTCAGGAGAAAAATATCCGCGTCCGAGCTATCGGTTCCGAAAGAGGTAGCCGTACCCACCGCAATGTAACCCCCGTCCGAGGTCTCCTGCACCGCGTAAGTCTCATCCCACTCGGTCCCTCCATAGGTCTTAACCCACTCCGGGGTGCCGTTAGAGGAAACCTTCATAAGAAACATCTCGGATCTGGAATCGCTGGCGAAAGACAAGGTGCTTCCTATAACGATGTATCCTCCATCGGAGGTCTCCTGTACCGCGGAAGCTCCATCATTCTCACTCCCTCCATAGGTCTTGAACCACTCCGGGGTGCCGTTGGGGGAGACCTTCATGAGAAAGGCATCATCCCAAGAAGATGTGCCTGCAAAAATTCGTCCAGTAACAATGTAGCCTCCATCCGAAGTCTTTTCTATGACAGAAACCCCCGAACCAACCATTGGGCGCCCAAAAGTCTTGAACCACTCCAGGGTACCGTTGGAAGAAACCTTCATGAGAAAAGGAACATCTGCCCCCCTACCGAAAGACGCGGCTGCTCCTCCCACGATGTACCCTCCGTCCGAGGTCTCCTCTACCGCATAAGCCTCATCCCATCCACTTCCACCATCATAGATCTTAAACCACTCCGGGGTGCCATTAGAGAAAACCTTCATGAGAAAGATGTCGTGGTCGGTACCGGAGGAGGTGTGTCCCGTAACAATATATCCTCTATCGGAAGTCTCCTGCACCGCTGAAGCTGCACCCCCCACCACATAGGTCTTAACCCATTCCAGGGTGTTAGAGGAAACCTTCATGAGGAAAAAGCCTCCTTCTACACTCCCCGCTACCACATATCCTCCGTCCGAAGTTTTTTCTACATCGTAAGCTTCATCCCAAGGAGACAAATCATAGCTTTTAAGCCATGATTCAATTCCACTCGAATATCACACCTGGCTTTCGGAAAAACCCGGATCCTGAACCGTGGCATTAGTACTATTGGAAGTGATCGTGGCTTCAGTACCAGAACTACCGGAAGTTACAAAATCACCCTCGGACAAGGTCACATCTGAAACGGTAACGTTTTCGCTTCCAAAAATGGTACAAGAGGGATCATTTATCTCGCCATTAGAATTAAGTTTCATTATCCAGGCATATCCTGAGCTATCATGTCCAAAAAGTACATAGCCATTTTCTTCTACAAGAAGAGGATGAAAAGCAAAATCGTGCTCATCTATAAAAGCATAATGGGCGAGATCCTTATAGGTTTTTTGCCATTTTATATTCCCATTTTGATCGACCTTCAAGAGCCACATGTCATTTTTCAATGATCCTATTATGTAACCTCCATCCGCCGTTTGATCTACTGCAAAACCATAACCATAACCTGTAGATGCGGAGGTTTGATAAGTATTTGCCCATGAAAGTGTACCATTAGAATTAACTTTTAAAAGAAGCACCTTCGATGTAGTCTCATCATATCTATAACCAGCCACTATGTATCCATTATCTTTGGTCTGTTTGACCGCAAAAGCCCTCTCAATAGCGGTGCTACTCCCGTAGGTTTTAGACCACTCAACTGTACCATTGGCTGAAATTTTGAGGAGAAATATATCTTTATTTCCAAAGGGACTAGTATCTCCCACAATTATATAACCATTATCCGAGGTTTTTTGAATAGAATAGGCAACATCGTCATTGGCTTTTCCATAGGTTTTAGCCCATTCCACCGTACCATTAGAAGAAATTTTAATCAGAAGTATATCTTGATCACCATCGGCAAGTGGGTTTGTATATCCCACCATAACATACCCACCATCAAAAGCCTCTTGCATATCAAAAGCAAAACTAAAGTAGTCTTTCTTATAGGTGTGTTGCCATTCTATTGAACCGCTACTATCTAATTTAAGAATCCAAATAATGAGTCCATCACGCCCCACAACAATATAACCCCCATCCGAAGGGACCTGTTTAACGGCAAAAATTTCACTCGTATAGTTACCCTCAAAAGTTTTAGCCCATTCCAAATTGCCATCGCTATCCACCTTAAAAGCCAACATATTGTTTTGGCTACTCCCAACTACTATGTAGCCCCCGTCCTGAGTCCGTTCTATAGCCTTCGGTAGACCCACACCGTATTTCTTCGCCCATTCAGCACTCAACGCGATGGCAGGAAAAAGGAAGGAGATGAGTAAGCTCAAATAAATGATTTTATTTCTCATTTCCCCTCCTCCTTTCCCCTGGTTTCGCGGGCGGCTTTGCCGCCAAAGTAAAAGCCAGCAAGGCTGGCCAGTAGCCCGGAAAGCACCCCGGTGGCGTTCTGCAAAGTGCTTTGTATCACTTCTACGGATACTTTGTTTAAGGAAAAAAGCGTAAGCCTAAAAAGAACCCAGGCAAAAAGCAAAATAAGCCCCACCGCTAAAATAGAACGCCGATATCCAGAAATACCGGTATGTTCATCCCCCTGCTTCCCTAAAAGTAGGCGCTGGTGAGAATAGTAAAAATCCAGATACATTAAAAAGGAAAGAATACCAGCGAGAAGAGAAAAGCCCCCAAGATCGAGTATCCATCCAGGATTGTGGCGAAATATACCGCAAAAAATAATAGCAAGTCCTCCACCTATCGTTAAAAGAAACACTACAAGTCCCATCACTATCAAGAACCAACTTTGGGGCTGCTCTCCCCTCATCCGCAAACCACTCCGATCTCGGGAAGGACTTCATTTAGCACCACAAAACGCCAGAAGGCCGCCGCGGCGTGAAAGAGCCGCCAGTGGCTGCGGTTGAAGTTCTGCCGCCAGCGGTAGCGGATGCCTGTTTCTTCATCGAAATCCACCTCCACCGCCTGCCGGAACCAGGCCCCCCGCCGGTAAACCGGATCCTCCTCCAGCTCGGGATCAAAGAATCGCCCCTCCCGCAAAGCCTTACGCCACCGGCGACACCTTTCCTCGAGATCCCCGGAGACCTCAAAAAACTCCCCGAAAAGACCCTCTATCTCCTCAAAGGGACGCCCCACCCATCGTCTCCACCCAGAATACCTTTCAAGCCAGACCACAAGCACCCGGTAACACTCCCGGGCCGCGGAAAGAGAACGCTCCACATTGTCAATCTCGTGAAGCTTCCCCCGGAAATCCCTGTATGACCAGCGCCGATAAGGTTCGTCCGGAATGTTCAGGGCCTCGGCATGCCCGGTCTTGGGGGCAAGGTCGTGAAATTCTTCCTTTAAAGCCTCAAGGAAACCCTTTCCCTCTCCCTCGATCTCCAGGTCCTCCACCTCGTTTTCAGGTCGCGTAAGTCCTATAAAGCCCTGATGCGACCAGGTGTCGGCCAGCACATGGAGGACGATTCCCAGAAGATGAAGCCCGTAAGGCCGGTCCCCGGCCTCAAGCATCCTCTTAAGAGCCCGGTCCATGGGAGAGCCATCCCCTACCCCTGCGGGCCGCACCTCAAGCCGCCGGTAAAAAGGGTCCTCGCTCTTTCCCGATCGCTCGTCTCCTCCGGGCATGAAGTGAAAGGGAATCCAGACCCGGTAGCCGGCCTCGCGGGTGGGGGACGCAAGGGCCCCGCGCAAACTATAATAGTTGTGCGAGGTCACCACTGGCTGAAAGAACCCTCCGTTCTCAAACCAGAAAGGCTCCTCCTCCACGGCATCGTCCGCAAACTGCGAGGCGTAAGCCACCACCCCGGCCTCCTCCGGGCCGAATCCCGCACAGCGCGTCAAAATGTAAATAGTATAAAAATGGAAATCCTTCTGCATTCGGAATCTTTTTAAGAAATTTTTTGAAAATAGTTCAAGTCGGCGAAATGTAGACTTTGGATGAAATTTGTCGTCTTTCCGGTTGACGACCTTGTAGTCCTTTTGTAGTCTTTCTGTAGACCTGGACGTTTTTACCGGAAAACAGAAAAAAGTTTGAGCTTATAGAGGTAAAATTCGAACTCTTGAGCGCGTTTCTTCGAGAACTATCAAGGCTCCTTTTCTTAGATGATCTTCAAATTTTTGTAAAAGATTCCAAATTTTAGGAGCCAATATTTCAGGCTTTACATTTAAAGTTCTGATCTGAACAACACTAGGAGCTTTAGTATGGGTAGCAGCAAGAATAGCTCCAAAATCAAGATCGTGAGTAATACCCAAGTTTGACAGTCATGAGGGGTCGCTGAAGCTGAAGTGAGCCTTTTCGGCTCAAAATACCCCTAAAATGCCCCCATTTTTCCCTTCCCCGCTCTTGTTTCACCCATTCCACCTCCAAATGTTGTGCTACGTATAAGAAAATTACCTCTTGACATAAAGAAAAATACTGCTAGCATGTTAGTGCCATGTATATCCGCACCAAAACCTTCAAAAACAAAGACGGTTCCACCAGGACCTACCTCTATATCGTCCGGGGCAGGCGGGTTAACGGGAAGGTAAAACAGGAGATCGTGGCCAACCTGGGGCGTCTGGAAAGGCTCCAGGAGGGAGAACTGGACAGGCTGATAGAGGGGCTGGCCAGGTTTTCCCGGAGGAAATGGATAGAAGCCCAGGCCCAAAGTGTTCTGGCAAGCTGGGCCAGGGATCTTGGTCCGGCTTTGATCTTCCGGAGACTGTGGGAGGAACTCAAGCTTGATCGGATCTTAAAGGAGCTTCTTGCCCAAACCGAGATTTCCATAGATGTGGAGGAGGCGGTCTTTGCCATGGTGTTGAACCGGCTCTGTGATCCGGAATCAAAGCTTGGGGTTAGCCGATGGAAGGAGACGGTTTATCGGCCGGAGTTTGAGGGGCTTAAGCTGCATCATTTCTATCGGGCGCTTGATTTTCTGGCCGATCACAAGGACGAGATAGAGGAGAGGCTCTTTGAGAGGATAAGGGATCTATTTCATTTGGAGCTTGACTTGGTGTTTTGGGACACGACGAGCACGTATTTTGAGGGGAGAGGGGCTGAGGGGTTATGCGAGTATGGGTTTTCGAAGGATCATCGGCCGGACAGGGTGCAGGTGATTCTGGGGCTTCTTATGACGCGGGAGGGGATACCGATAGCCCATGAGGTATTTCCCGGGGCTACGGCGGATGTGGAGACCTTTCGGGCAGTACTCAGGGAGTTGCGGAAGCGGTTCAGGATAAGGCGGGTGATACTGGTGGCGGACCGAGGGATGGTGAGCCGTAAGGTCTTGGAGGAGATAGAGGCCATGGGGCTTGAGTATTTGGTGGGGGTGAGGATGCGGAGGCTTGGGGCTATGAGGGAGGTTCTTAGCCGAGGGGGAAGATTTCGGGAGGTGAAGGGAAATCTCAAGGTAAAGGAGGTCTGGCACGAGGGGAGGCGTTATCTGGTTTGTTTTAATCCGGAGGAGGCGGAGAGGGAGAGGCGGGTTCGGGAGGAGATGGTAGGAAAGCTTGAGGGGAAGCTCAAGGCCGGGGGGCTTAAGGGGCTTATAGGTAACCGGGGTTATCGGAGGTATTTGAAGGTAGAGGGAGGTGTGGTGGTTATTGATCGGGAGGCTCTTAAAGAGGAGGCTCGGTATGATGGGAAGTATGTGCTTGAGACGAATGCGGGGATAGGGGCGGAGGAGGCGGCTTTGGCGTATAGAGGGCTTTGGCAGGTGGAGAGGGCTTTTCGGGAGATGAAAAGCGGGCTTGAGCTTCGGCCGGTATATCATTGGACGGAGAGGCGGATTCGGGGGCACATCATGGTGTGTTTTTTGGCCTTTGTGCTGGAGGTGGTGCTGATGAGGAAGCTCAGGGAGGCGGGTTATGAGGGGAGCTATGGGGAGGTGATGGCGGATCTTGAGCGGTTAAAGGCGGTGGAGATTGCGGTTGATGGGAGGAGGTATTTAGTGAGGACGGAGCTTGAGGGAAGGGCTTATGAGGCGTTTAAGGCGGTGGGGATGAGGGTACCAGGGAGGGTTCTTGAGGTGGGGGAAGGTGATGTTGTGGAACGCGGGGGTAGTATGCCCGGAAACCCTTGATACAAGCGAATTTTTCCGCCCGGGGTGTCAAAGTTGGGCCAACGATAAGGAAGGGCGTGCCGCGTACACCGAGTTTTTCGGCGGCCTTCCGGGCCGCGGCAAGATGTCCGCTAACCGCTTGAGAATCGCACCCCTCGGGAGGATCAAATTCGGAAACCGTGCTGTTGCCGGTCATGAAGTCCACAAGGGCTCTTCCGGGTTCTTCCTGACAGAGAATCCACCGGGATTTTCTTTCCGCCTCCGGGTGAATTCGGGTAAGAGGATAAAGGAACACGTAGCGAGTCACCCTGTCCGATATCTCCCGGTATTTCGCGAAAAATTCCTCAAGACGTTTACAGAACGGACAGTCGGGATCGATGAATTCCACCACCCTGACCGGTCCGTGCCCGATCCTGATGGCCCGGGAAAGATCTATCTCCGAAAGGACTTTCTCCACCAGAGCCTCCCGGGCCGCGAGGGTGAGGTTTTTCCCTGATGGTGTATAGATCTCGCCCACTATCAGGAACCCCCTGTTTTCCCCTTTTGCCGGAGGGGCGTAGTAGAGAACGTTCAGACCGCTCCTGATCTCACATATTCCGGGAACGGGAGAGGACACTATTTCCGCCTTTTCCGCCGTGGCCGGAAAGTCCCTGGGAAACCACTCCCGGCAGTGTTTCACCGTGTCCTCCTCTGCCAGGACCGCCGATGCAAAAGCGAGAACCACCAAAATCGAAAGCATGAGGCTCCTTCTCATTGTGCCCTCCTGGGAGTCTTTACCTTTATTTCCAAGGGAGGAATCCGTAGCCGTTCTCTTCTCCCGGGGCGACCCCGAATACAGGTGAGCGGTGAGGCCGTAACCCAAGTGTGCATATATACGGCAGCGGTCTCGCCCCTCCGGAAGGTGTACGGCCGCTCGCAGAAAACCAGCCAGAAGAGAATCGTAAGTAGCACTATTACCGGAGCTACCTTCCTCATACCGGCTAAAAGACTAACACCGCGGAAGGAAGGTTAAGGGGTCAGAATCCGGAAAATCGGACACTTACAGAACGATTTTTCCGGATCTGTAGCTGGGATAAATTTGGGCGATTATTTAAAATCTTTTAGTCAGACAAAATCTTTTTAGAAATTAATAAATTGTTAACAACTATTCAAAATATTTTCTAAATTGTTATATCTTTCGGAAATACTCTCACAATCAACAGGCAAAATTTTTTTTATTTTAAACCGAATTTTATTCCCTAATGTTC
>WFPH01000054.1 GCA_015487645.1 Thermosulfurimonas sp.
GGTCTCGGGAGCCGCCCGGGGGATGGATCGGGCCCGGGCGGACTACATGGGGATGCTGGCCACCCTCATCAATGCCCTGGCCCTGGAGGAGGCCCTGCGTCGGCAGGGGGTGGACTCACGGGTGCTTTCGGCGCTGGCGGTGGAGGCCGTGGGTGAACCTTACCACCGTGAACGGGCTCTGGAGCATCTGGCGAAGGGCCGGGTGGTGATCTTTGCCTGTGGTACGGGCAACCCCTTCTTCACCACGGATACCGCGGCCACCCTGCGGGCGCTGGAGATCGGAGCGGAAATCATTTTCAAGGCCACCAAGGTGGATGGGGTTTACGACGACGATCCGGTCAAGAATCCCGCGGCGCGAAAGTATGATTACCTTTCTTACGAAGAGGTCCTGGCCCGGGGGCTCAGGGTGATGGACGCCACGGCCGTATCTCTGGCCCGGGAACATGGACTTCCGGTGAGGGTCTTCAATATGCTAAAATCCGGCAACATCAAAAAGGCCGTGCTCGGTGAAAGGGTCGGCACTCTGGTGGGGGGTGAGTCAAAATGAAGGAGCTTTTTGAAGATGGCCGCAAACGGATGCAAAAGAGCCTTAAGGCCTTCAAGGAAGAAATCGCCCGCGTGCGTACCGGCCGGGCCTCTATCAGTCTCCTTGAGGGCATCAAGGTGGACTACTACGGCACCAAGATGCCCATTCCCCAGATGGCCACGGTTACGGTCTCTGAGGGCCGGTATCTGGTGATACAACCCTGGGATGTCTCAACCATCAAGGCCATTGAAAAGGCCATCCTGGAATCGGATCTCGGGCTCACTCCTACGAGCGACGGCAAGATCATCCGGATCGTGGTCCCCCCGCTCACGGAGGAGCGCCGGCGCGATCTGGTCAAGATGGTCCGCAAGATGGCCGAAGAGGCCCGGGTGGCCATCCGGAATATCCGGCGGGAGCTCATGGATGAACTCAAGAAGAAGAAAAAAGAGGGCGAGATCTCGGAGGATGATTTCCATCGGTTTCAGGATCAGGTGCAGAAGCTCACAGATGAATTCATTGGCAAGATAGAAGAAGTCCTGGAAGAGAAAGAGAAGGAAATTCTTACGGTTTAGACCGGTGACGGAACTTGATCCCGAAAGACTGCCCCGCCATGTGGCCATCATCATGGACGGGAACGGCCGCTGGGCCAGGCGGCGGGGTCTTCCCCGTTTTTTCGGCCACCGTGAAGGGGTAAAGACCGCCAAACGTATCATCACCAAGGCCTGTGAGATCCCCATCCCGGTCCTTACCCTTTACGCCTTCTCCCGGGAAAACTGGCAGCGGCCCGAAGAAGAGATCGCGGTCCTCATGGATCTCTTGCGGGCTTACCTGAGAGAAGAACTCCCCACCATGCTGGAGAAGGGCATTCGATTTCGGGTCATCGGAGAGAGGGAGCGATTTCCGGAGGACATCCAGGAGATGATCACCCTCTGCGAGGAGAAGACTGCGGCCGGCGACCGTATGACCCTGGTCCTGGCCCTGAGTTACGGAGCCCGGGCCGAAATCGCCCGGGCGGCCAGACTTCTGGCCGGGGAAGTCCAGGCCGGTCGGCTCTCTCCGGAAGATATTACCCCTGAAACCTTCGCCCGTTTCCTTTACACCTGGGACCTCCCGGATCCGGATCTCCTGATTCGCACCAGCGGAGAGCAGCGACTTTCTAATTTCCTCCTCTACCAGTGCGCCTACACCGAATTCTACTTCACACCGGTCCTCTGGCCGGATTTCACCGAGGAGGAATTTCTCCGGGCGCTGGCGGAGTATCAGCGCCGCGAGCGCCGATTCGGAAGGGTATGAGAAACCTTGTTTCCCGGATCCTCACCGCGGCCGTCCTCCTCCCCCCTCTCCTTCTCCTCACCTGGAAAGGTCCCCTCTGGGCCCTTTTCCTTCTGACCATGTTCTCCGGGGGGCATGCCCTGCGCGAATGGTGGGAGATGACCGGTTTTCCCCGGGGGCTCTTTCTGGCGGCCTGCGGAAGTTATTTCCTGGCCTTCTTTCTGGCCCTGAAGAGTCTCCTCGGGGCCCTGTGGCTCCTGCTGGCCGGGCCCACCCTGTATTTTTTAGGGTGGTTCGAGCGGGAACAATTCCTTCTTTACTTTACCCGAGTCCTTGCCGGTCTCCTCTATACCTTTGTGGGCTTCTGGGCCCTTTTCCGCCTGAGCGAAATCGGGCGTCTGGAGCTTCTCTTTCTGCTGGCGTTGGTCTTCCTGGAGGACACCGCGGCCTACTTCGGGGGAAAAGCCCTAGGCCGAAGGCCTTTCTTCTCCCGTATAAGTCCCAAGAAAACTCTTGAGGGCTACTTTTGTGGGGTTCTGGCGGGAGCCCTGGGGGCCGGGCTTTTGGGCGTAAAAATCGGTCTTTTTGCTCCGGGAGAAGCCTTCGCCGTAAGCCTCATTCTGGCCCTCCTGGCCCCAGCCGGGGATCTTCTGGAATCTATGTTTAAGCGGGCCGTGGGGGTCAAGGATTCCGGACAGATTCTTCCCGGACACGGAGGGCTCCTTGACCGGGTGGATGCTCTCATCTTCCTGGCTCCGCTCTTTTGCGCTTACCTTGAGGTAAGGGGGTAAAGGCCTTTGAAACGCCTGGTTCTCCTGGGTTCAACCGGTTCGGTGGGCCGACAGACCCTGGAGGTGGTCTCGGATTTTCCTGAAAGATTTCGGCTGGTGGCCCTGACCGCGGCCTCAAACTGGAAAGCTCTGGCGGAACAGGCTCGTCGTTTCCGTCCCCGGGTGGTGGTCATCCTGCGGGAAGACCTTTATCGCTCTCTCCGGGAGGCCTTACCCTCGGAAATCGAAGTCCTCTCCGGAGAGAGGGCCCTCTCGGAGGTCGCGGCGCACCCCGAGGCGGATCTGGTGGTCTCGGCCATCGTGGGGCTGGCCGGCCTTACCCCTACCCTTTCGGCCCTTTCGGCCGGAAAAACCGTGGCCCTGGCGAACAAGGAGGCCCTGGTCACGGGGGGGGAACTGGTGAAAGCCACGGCCCGCCGGACACGCGCCCGTCTCCTCCCGGTGGACAGCGAACACTCGGCCATCTTCCAGGCCCTGAAGGGGCACCGGCGGCGGGCGGTCGCCCGCATCCTGCTTACGGCCTCCGGAGGACCTTTCCGGAAACGTCCGGCGGAGAGTTTCCCGAAGATCACACCCGAGGAGGCCCTGCAACATCCCCGCTGGCGCATGGGGGCCAAGATCACGGTGGACTCGGCCACTCTCATGAACAAAGGCCTGGAGGTTATCGAAGCCCATTTCCTCTTCGATTTCCCTTATGAACGGATCGAGGTCCTCATCCATCCTGAGAGCATCGTGCACTCCCTGGTGGAATTTCGCGACGGGTCACTGCTGGCCCAGCTGAGTCTACCGGACATGCGGCTTCCCATCGCTTACGCCTTAGCCTATCCGGAAAGGCTCCCTCTGCCCTACCCCCGCCTTTCCCTGACCGAGATCGGCCAGCTCACCTTTGAACCCCCTGACCCCCAACGTTTCCCCTGTCTCTCTCTGGCCTATGAGGCCGGCCGGCGCGGAGGATTCTGGCCCGTGGCCCTCAATGCCGCCAACGAGGTCGCGGTGGAGGCCTTCCTGAACCGCCGGCTGCGTTTCGACCAGATCCCCCGGTTGATAGAAGAGACCCTGGCGCATCTTTCTTTTTCCGGTAAACCGGGTAGTCTAGAGGAAATCCTGGAAGCCGATAGAGAAACCCGAAAAATGGCCCAGAGTTTGATAAAGGAGAGAATATGCTCACGGTAGCTGCGGCCCTTTTCGTACTCTCGCTGTTGATCCTCATCCACGAGTGGGGCCATTTCCTGGCCGCAAGGCTTTGTGGTGTGATGGTCCTGCGCTTTTCCATCGGTTTCGGTCCCAAACTTCTGGGAAAGACCCTGGGGGAGACGGAATTCTGCCTCTCGGCCGTCCCTCTGGGGGGGTACGTAAAACTTCTGGGCGAAGGTGAGGAGGAGGTTCCGCCGCATCTTCATTCCCGGGCCTTCTCCCATAAGCCTCTCTGGCAGAGGGCTCTCATCGTTTTCGCCGGGCCGCTTTTCAATTTTCTGCTGGCCTGGCTGATCTTCGCCCTCTTCTTCGCCGTCAAGGGCAAACCCCTCATGCTTCCCGAGGTGGGTAAGGTGATCGAAGGAGGCCCGGCCGCGAAAGCCGGTCTCAAACCCGGAGACCTTATTCTCGCGGTGGACGGGGTTGAGGTCAGGACCTGGGACGATCTCACCCGAGAGATCCGCAAGCACACCGACCGCCCCCTGCTCCTTAAGGTCCGGAGACAGGATCGGATCTTTGAGATCCGATTGCATCCGGAGATCAAGACGGTGAAAAACCTCTTTGGCGAGGAAATAAGGGTCCCGGTCATAGGCATAATGGCTTCCGGAAGGTTCGAGACCGAAAGGGTTTCCCCGATATCCGCCCTCTGGGAGGGGTTCGCCCGGATGCTGGCCCTGATAAAACTCACCGTGGTGGCCATCGCAAAACTCATCCAGAGGGTGCTTCCGCTCTCCTCCCTGGGTGGGCCGCTTCTCATCGCCCAGATGGCCGGAGAACAGGCCCGGGAAGGGTTCCTGGCCCTTCTCCTCTTTTCCGGTATACTTTCGGTCAACCTGGGGGTCATCAATCTCCTGCCCATACCCATGCTCGATGGAGGACACCTGGTCTTTTACACGGTGGAGGCCGTCCGGGGACGCCCCCTTTCGGCCCGCACCCAGGAGAAGATCCAGAAGGTGGGGCTGGCCATTCTCCTGGCCCTCATGGTGTTGGTCTTTTACAATGATCTTCTGCGGCTCTTTCCCCGATGGGTGCCCAGAATACCTCACCCCTGATTCTGGCCTTTGAGACCTCCGGGGAGACCGGCGGCGTGGCCCTTTACCAGGGGCGTCTTCTCGGAGAAGTCCTCCTTTCGGGCTCTATCACCTATTCTCGAAGGCTTCTGCCGGCGGTAGAATTTCTCCTCCAGCACCTCGGCCTTCAGCTTGCGGCGGTAGATATCCTAGCCGTCTCCCTGGGACCGGGAAGTTTCACCGGGTTGCGCATAGGGCTGGCCACGGTCAAGGGGCTGGCCCTGACCCTGGGGAAACCGGTGGTAGCGGTAGAAACGCTGGCCGCACTTGCGGCCCTGATCCCGGAATCCCCCTATCCCATCTGTCCGGTGCTCGATGCCCGGAGAGATGAGGTTTTCGCCGCCCTCTATCGGTTCGACCAGCATGGTCTCCAGACCCTCCTGCCCCCTACGGTCCTCACCCCGGAAGCCCTCTGTGAAAGGCTTTCCGGTCCCACGGTCTTTCTCGGAGAAGGTCTGAGATCCTACGGGGAATTCTTCCGTAAGCGGCTCGGGAGGGATTACCTGGAAGCGCCCGGCCATCTCCGGGAGGGTCGAGCTTGCTCCATAGCCTATCTGGCCGAAAAAAAGGCCCTTTCCGGAGAATTCGCAGACCCGGCCACACTGGTACCTCTTTATCTCCGAGCCACGGAAGCCGAAAGAAACCGGGGGGTCTCCGATGCTTAGGTTCCTTTTGAGGCGTTCGATCTCTCTCATCCTCACCTTCTTCGGGATCACGGTCATCAGCTTTGCCGTCATCCATCTGGCCCCGGGAAGCCCGGTAAGCCCTGTGGCGGAATTCAACCCCAAGTTCACTCCGGAGATGCGGGAACGCTTGCGCCGGGAGTTCGGTCTGGATCAACCGCTTTACAAACAGTATCTTCGGTGGCTCAAAGGCCTGGCCACCCTTGATCTCGGAAGATCCTTTGCCCCGGACCGACGACCGGTCTGGGAGAAGATACGGGAACGTCTCCCGGTGACCATCCTCATCAACACCCTGGCCATGGGTTTCATTCTGGCCGTGGGCATTCCGTTGGGAGTGGCTTCAGCCGTGCGGGAGGGTAGCCTTTTTGATCGGACTACCACGGTTCTGGTCTTCCTGGGCTACGCCATGCCGGGCTTCTGGCTGGCCCTGCTCCTGATGCTGCTTTTCGGGATCAAGCTCGGCTGGCTACCCATCTCGGGACTTCACAGTCTCATGGGCTATGAATCCCTGAGCCCCATGGCCAAACTCCTCGACTGGGCCAAACACCTGGTCCTTCCGGTCTTCGTGGCGGCCTTCGGAGGGCTGGCCGGCATCTCGCGCTACATGCGCTACAGCATGCTCGAAGCCCTCTCCCAGGATTACATCCTGACAGCCCGGGCCAAGGGACTCCCTGAGCGTCAGGTGATCTACAAGCACGCCCTGCGCAACGCCCTCCTTCCCATCATTACCATCCTGGGACTCTCGGTCCCGGGCCTGGTGGGCGGCAGCGTCATCTTTGAATCCATTTTCGGGATTCCGGGGGTGGGACAGCTCATGTGGCAGGCGGTCATGGCCCGGGACTATCCGGTCATCATGGGAAACCTGGTGATCGTTTCCGTACTTACCCTCCTGGGAAATCTCCTGGCGGATCTCGGCTACGCCCTGGCCGATCCCCGTATTCGTCTGGAGGGCCGACGGTAGATGGAGACTTTTCGGCTACTGTGGCGCCATCCCTGGGGCCGGTTCTCGCTCCTGGCCACGGGAGCCCTGGTCTTCGTGGCTCTGGCGGCACCCTATCTCACCCCTTACGATCCTCTGGCCATTGATGTCCGGCACGTGCTTGAGCCCCCCTCTCTGGCCCATCCCTTCGGTACCGATCTCCTGGGCCGGGACGTGCTCTCACGGATGATCTACGGTACCCGGATCTCGCTGGAAGTGGGCGTGGTGGCCGTGGGGCTGTCGCTCGCCCTGGGCACGATCCTCGGGGCTCTCGCCGGCTACTATGGGGGCTGGGTGGACACTCTGATCTCCCGTCTTATAGACATCATGCTCTGTTTTCCGACCATCTTCCTGATCCTGGCGGTCATTGCCTACCTCGAACCCTCCATCCTGAACATCATGATCGTGATCGGTCTTACAGGCTGGATGGGGGTAGCCCGACTGGTGCGCGCGGAGTTTTTGAGTCTGCGGGAGCGGGAATTCGTGCTTGCCGCCAGGCTGGCCGGAGCCTCGGACCTCCGCATCATATTTAGCCATCTTCTCCCCAATGCTTTCCCTCCCATCCTGGTGGCCGCCACCCTAGGCGTGGGAAACGCCATCCTGATCGAATCCGCCCTCTCTTTTCTGGGCCTCGGAGTCCAGCCTCCCACCCCCTCCTGGGGAAACATGCTCACCGAGGGTAAGAGCTGTCTACAGGTGGCCTGGTGGCTTTCGGTCTTTCCGGGACTGGCCATCCTCCTCACGGTGCTCTCCTTTAACCTCCTCGGAGAGACCCTTCAGGAAGTCACCAATCCCCGCAAGCGGACTCGTTAACTTTACTCCTTGCTCCCTTCATAAGAATACTTATCTTATGAACGAGAGAATGGAAGAAAGGAGGTGATAGATATGGCTGAGCTGGCTGTATGGCGTCCTCTTCAGGAATTAAGGCGGGAAATCGACCGTATTTGGGAGGACTTTTTCGGAAGAATGCGTTTTCCCGAGAGATGGGAAGGTTTCGAATGGGCGCCGGCGGTGGATGTTTCTGAGACGGAAGAAGCCGTGGTGGTGCGGGCGGACGTACCTGGACTGGATCCAGAGGATATCGAAGTCAATCTTTCGGGCAACGTCCTGACCATCAAGGGAGAGAAGAAACAGGAGAGAGAAGAGAAGAAAGAGAACTTTTACCGTATGGAACGGGTTTATGGCACCTTTCTTCGGACCATCGAACTCCCGGCGGAAGTAGAAGCTGACAAGGTCGAAGCTACCTATAGAAATGGGGTACTGAAGATCGTCCTTCCCAAAAAGGCTGAAGCCAGAGGGAAAGCAATCAAAATTAAAGTAGAAAAATAGTCCCTAAAGGGAGCAACTTTTTTTCATGGAGGCCAGGGCGTGTTCCCGACACGCCAGGACGTTAAATCAACCCTTGCGTCCGAGGTAAGCCTGCCTGGCCTCCGGGATGGGTTCCCCGCAGATGGCGCAGCGGGGAACCCCATTCCACTTCTTTTGAGCCTTCCAGAGTTCCTCGGCTAGCTGTTTAGCCCCCTTGGGTTTGGTCATCAGGGCCTGACCTCCACCAGGGTTTTAATGGAAACCGGCTTAACCTGCTGCAGAATCTCTTTCCGGTGTTCTCTAAGAAGCCTAAGGGTCTGAGGATGCGGATGGGCAATGACCACCAGCTTCCCCCTCCGACGGGCCTCCTCGAACATCCGGTTCAAGCTCCTCTCAAGCCGGGCGTAATCGAGAACATTATCCAGGAAAAAATGACGTTCAGCAAACGGTATCTTGAGGGATTCGGCCACAAAAGGGGCTACTGTAGCGGGTGTAGTCCGACTATCTACAAAAAAGAAACCCTTTTTTTTGATTTCTTGCATAACCCATAACATGCGCAGGGGATCCTGGGAAAAAAGAGAACCCATATGTTGATTCGCACCCTCGGCATAAGGCACCAGGGCCAGCATCTTCCGGGTCCGCTCACGGATCTCGTTTTCTCCCATAGTGACCGTAAGGGCTCCGGGGCCGGGATTCTGGCCGTTTTCGGCCTCCATGGGAAGATGTACCATTACGGTAAAGCCTCGAGCGTGGGCCTCCCGGGCCAGACGGGTAGTAAAGGGGGCCCCGGGCAGAAAAGAAAAGGTGAGAGGCAAATCCAGATCGAAGAACTTCCTTTCGAGTCTCGGGCGCTGTCCCATATCATCGATGATAAAGGCCACCAGGGGCTTCCCATGGGATTTTGCCGGCCTGGGTTTTGCTGTATGAGGAGGAATCCCGGAAGGCCCGGTCGTTTTCGAAGGGATGAGCCGTTTTGAAGATCGGGAAGAAGTCTGGGGCTGCCCTCCGGGTCTGAGGACCCGGAGAAAGGCCAGAACGGTCAGGAGAACCAGCAGAAACAGGAGAGCCCAGGCCAGAGCCCCCGGGATCTCCCGGGGACTTCTGGAAGCCCGGCTGCGCTTCTTGCGTTTTCTTCCCAAAGGTTAGTATTTGATTTTTGTGAGATTCTTCAGACTTTTCAAGACCTTCAAGGCCTCCCGAAGCTGAAAGTCCCTGGCCAGGAGATCGGAGGCCTTGGGTTCAGATTTCTCTTTATTGCCCTCGGGATTTTCAAGATGACCTTCAAGGTCTTTCTCCCGAATCGTAGGATGTTTGCGGAGACAGTCTGGCTTCAATTCCGGAATTTCCAGATCCGGCTCTATGCCCTCGGCCTGGATGGAACGCCCGCTGGGAGTGTAATATTGGGCCGTGGTAAGTCTTACGGCTGACCCGTCGGGCAAGGGAATAATAGTCTGCACGGAGCCCTTACCGAAGGTTTTGGTGCCCAGGATGACCGCCCGATGATGATCCTGCAGGGCTCCAGCCACGATCTCCGAGGCCGAAGCCGAACCGGCATTAACCAGTACTACCATGGGATAGGAATGTTTGTGGGCATTGGGATGGGCTTCGAATTTGAAATTCTGATCCTTGCGGCGCCCCTTGGTGTAAACAATAATACCTTCATCCAAGAATTCGTCGGCCACTTCTACCGCGGCATCAAGTAGCCCTCCAGGATTGTTCCTGAGATCCAGGATAAGTCCTTTGAGTCCCTCCTTTTCGAGATCCTGCAGGGCCTTACGAAGCTCGGCCCCGGTCTTCTCTTGAAAACTGGAGATCCGCACGTAACCATAACCGGGCTCAAGCATCTGGTAGCGCACGCTCTTTATGGGGATCACATCCCGGATCAGGGTAATGTCCTTGAGTTCCTTGAAACCCTCTCGGAAAATAGAGATGGTAACCTTCGTGCCTTTTGGGCCCCTCAAAAGCTTTACCGCCTCGATAAGACTCATGCCCTTGGTAGGTTTACCGTTAATCTTGATAATCCGATCGCCGGCCTTGAGGCCAGCCTTCCAGGCCGGCGTACCCTCGATAGGGGCCACTACGGTGAGCACCCCGTCCTTAATGGTGATCTCAATCCCTATTCCGGTAAAGCTACCCTTGGTCTCTATCTGTAATTCCTTGTAGTCATCCGGTTTGAGAAAAGAGGAATGAGGATCGAGGTTGGAGAGCATCCCCTGGATGGCCCCGTATATGAGGTCCTTGGTGGAGACCTCTTTGACATAGTTCTTCTCCACCAGCTCCAGGACCTGGGAAAAGAGCTTCAAGGCCTCGTAGGGGTCCCCCGGGGAAGCCTTGTCCTTAGAAGCGGCCGGCGCTACCCCTCCCCAGAACAAAAAACATGTCAAAAGCAAACTAAGCCAGCGTTTCATACCCTACCTCACCAATTTCAAATATTTCAGGTTTAACCATTCCAACGGATTTTGTGGCCTTCCACCGTAGCGCAATTCGTAATATACCCCACTCGGCCCGAAAGGCGAGGCCCCTACCCGCCCGAGGACCTCCCCGGTAGCCACTTCCTCTCCTGGAAGAACTCTCAATTCCGAGAGGCCCCCTATGAGGGAAACAAAACCGTAACCGTGATCCAGAACCAGCACCTTACCCCGCCCCTCGACCCACTTCAGACGGACAACTCTGGCCGAAAAAGGGGCCTTTACCTCTGTTCCCGGAGAAGCTCCAATGAAAATACCGGGACTGAAGGAGATCTTTCCGGTAAACAGATCCCGATCGAGACCGTAGAAGCGAAGGACCCGGCCAGAGACCGGAGGCAAAAGGAAGCCTTTAACCTCGAAAAGGGGGCGCAAAAAGACTTTGCGCGAAGGCTTCGAGACTAAGGTCTTCTTTTCTTCCTCAAGTTTCTTGAGCCTTTCCTGGGTGACCGCGACTTCTTGGGCCAAACTTTCGATCTCCTTCTGGGCGGCCAGAAGTAGTTCAAGGGTCTCTCGATAAAGTCGTTTGTTCTTCCGCACATGTTCAAGAAGGACCTCTTTTTCCTTCCTGGCCAGGACCAGTTCTTTCCTTTTCTCCTTTAAGATCTCCTCCTGCCTGAGGAGGGTCTGGAGTTCCGCCTCCCGCTCCTTCTTGAGGGCCAAAAGTCTTTGGCGATAGGCCTTGAGTTCTCTTATCTTCTGGCTTTCGTTCTGAATGATGGCCTGCAGGTAATCTTCTCTCCTCAGAAAATCGTTGATCTTTCGGGGTTCAAAAATAAAGTTCAACCAGGCCGTGCGGGAAAGAGTAATGAAGATGGCCAGCTCCCGACTTAACTGAGCCTTAAGGAGCGCCTCTTTTTCCGCGATAAATTTTATCTCCTTTTCCAGGGAGGCTATTCTTTTCCGAGTCCGTTCTATATCCTTTTTAAGAGAAGAAATCTCTCCTCCCAAGTGCGAAATCTCTTCCGCCAGATCCTTTAGCTCCTGAAGGATGGACTTCTCCCTTCGCTCAGTCCGTTTTAGAAGAAGTCTCTTTTCCTGAATCTTTTGTTTTAAGGATGGAGCGGCGTAGGCTTGAGGGCCAAGGGTTAAGAGAAGTAGCGCCGCACCGAAAGCCAGGATACCAAAGCGGAAAATAATCCTACGCCTCCTACCCCGGATATTAAGTACTTTTCGGGCAAGTCCACCCATCGAAAATCCAGAAAGGGCCATAGGCCGAGCAACAACTGATCCAGATAGGTTTTTAAGCCGGCAAAAAGCCCCAGAGCAAGCAAGGCCGCCCCGGAGCCCACCAGAAAGCCCGCCACGACCTTGGGGCGGGAAATGTATCCGGGCGTGGCCCCCAAAAGGGAAAGGATCTCTATTTCTTCCCGTTGTTTTTCCAGGCTGAAGTGAATGATAATGCCCATGAGGAAGGCCAGGGAGGAAAGCAACAAAAGGCTACTTAAAAAGGTGAGTCTTTTGACCAACTGGGCCAGGTTGTAGAACCTCCCAAGCCAGCTTTCGGCATAACGCACCCGGAGAACTCCAGGGAGTTTCTCTATCTCAGGGAGTTTCTCCCGGGCCAGTCCCAGATCCCGCAGAGGATTTTCGAAGACCACCTCAAAGAAGACCGGCAGTCGGGAAAGATCCAGCTCTTCGAGGACCTCGGGGCTTTCACGGAAAATCTTCTTGAGTTCTTCCAAAACCTCATCCTGAGCCACCAACCTTACCTGCTTGACCCCGGGCAGTCCCCGGAGACGGTCAGCAATGAGTTTCCGCTCCTCGGTCTTGATCTCCGGACTAACGTAGACCGTAAGGGCTAGGCTCCGAGCGGTCTTTTGAGAGAAAAGGTATAAATTGTAATACACAAATAAGAAAAATAGAAGCACAGACACCGTAGAAACCATGATAAAAAGGGTCATGAGATAGGAACCCCGATTCAACTTCAGCTCAGCCCAGAGACGCCTAAACATACTCCCCCACGAGCCTTCCATTTCGAAGGACTAAAACCCTCCGGTGTCGGTCACGAAACAGGGATTCGTCATGGGTAGCCAGGAGTACGGTAATCCCCTCAGCGTTCAGTTCTTCCAGGATCTCGAGTATTTCCCGGCTTCGCTGGGGATCCAGATTGCCCGTAGGTTCATCGGCTAAAATGACCTCCGGTTCCCGAACTACGGCCCGAGCGATAGCCACCCGCTGTTTTTCTCCTCCGGAAAGGGTCTTTACCTTGAGATCCCGCTTGCCCGCAAGGCCCAAACGCTTGAGGATAGAAGAGATCCTTCGCTGAGCCTCTTTAGGAGAGACTCCCAAAACCTCAAGCCCCAGGTAAATGTTTTCGAAGACCGTTTTTTCGGGCAGGAGCTTGAAGTCCTGGAAAACGAACCCCATCTTCCGGCGAAGTTCCGCAAGCTTTTTGCGAGAGAGTCTTCCATACTCCAGAGC
>WFPH01000055.1 GCA_015487645.1 Thermosulfurimonas sp.
CTTCCGGGGCTTGCGGTGCCGGTGCTGGTAGCAGGAATCGACACCCTGCTTTATACCCGAAGGAGGCATTTAAACTTTAAGGCCTTTCTTGCGGCAGGCCTTGCCCTAACCCTCTATCTTGCCCACTATTACGCGCTCTCTAAGGCCCTTAAAAGCGAGCTTCCCTTTTACCTTTTTGTGCGGGAGAACCTGCTTCAGGCCGTATCCCCTTACGACAATCGCGAGCCCTTCTATGTGTATTTTTATTATGTCCCCATGCTCTTTCTTCCCTGGACCTTCTTTTTCCTTTGCGCCCTTATCTGGGCGGTAAAGAGACGCCTTTCCCTTTCCGAAAAAGAGCGCCTGGTACTTTTCGCCATGGGGGCCATCTTTCTGCTCTTTACCCTGGCCCGGGCCCGCCGCTCTTACTATATCCTTCCCATTCTTCCCTTCTGCGTGCTCTTTACCACCTTTTATCTCCGGGAGGCGATGCGCCGTCCGGACGGCTTAAGCCGCATCGTCTTTTATGCTTACGGCGTCATAACCTTTCTTCTGGGGCTCGTCCTTCTTCCGGCCCCTCTTCTCTGGCCTCTCCTCGGGTTCCCGGCGGAAAAATCCGGGCTTTCCTTTGCGGTAACCGCTGCGGGCCTGCTGGTCATCTCCGCCCTCATCTGGTGCATGCTTCGTTCCACCCCTCCCTGGGGGCTTATCCTGGCCTATCTCGTCCTCTACATCCTGGGGCTTTCCGTGCTCACCCCGGCGCTTACTCCTCCTTCCGAAAAGGTCTTCGGTCGGGCGCTTTCGGCCCTTTCCCGCAGGACCGGAGAAACCCCCTGTGCCCTGGGTAAGGTCTCGGCCAACCTCTATTTTTATCTTTCCTTTCCTCGCAGGATCCCGGTTTTTTCTTCGGCAAGAGAGCTTCCCCCTTCCTGCCGCCTTGTCTTTTTCCGGGAGTCGTTCTATAAGAAGGAAACTTCACTGGGAGAAATCTTGGAGGAAAGGATTCTGGCACTTTATAGCCTGGAGGAGTCTTATCTTTCTAAGGACAACAACAAAAACTATCTTCTTGCGGCTCCTTCGGGTTGGCGGATAAAATCTCCTTTCGAGCCTTGGTCATGGAGACGGTAAAAGTTGCTCTCATAGGTTGTGGCAAGGCTGCGATCCGGCATCGGCGTATTTTCGGTGAATTACCCGAAGCTCGGGTGGTGGCAGTTTCGGACCTCGATGCCCGGAAAGCCCGAGAGTTTGCGGAGGCCCTGGGGGCATCCTGGTACACCGACTGGCGCGAGATGCTGGAAAGACATCCCGAGGTGGAGGTGGTGGACATCGCCGTGCCCTCGGGGCTTCACGCCCGGGTGGCCCTCCCGGTGATGCGCGAATACGGGAAACATGTGCTCCTTGAAAAACCCATCACCCTACTTGTTTCCGAGGCCCGGGAGATGGCGGAGACCGCACGGAGGCTCGGGCTCAAACTGGTTACGGTGTATCAGAATCGCTTCAATTTGCCGGTGAAGCTGGTCTGGGAAGCGCTTCTTTCCGGGCATTTCGGAAAACCGGTGCTCTTTTCCGCCCGGTTTTACTGGTGCCGCCGACAGGACTATTACGACAGTGCGGCTTGGCGCGGGACCTGGGCTCTCGATGGCGGGGCGCTCGCCCAGCAGGGAGCCCATCATGTGGACATGCTGCGCTGGCTTGCCGGCGAGGTGGAAAGCGTCTATGCGGAGATGGCCACCCGGCTGAGCCGGCTTGAGGCCGAGGACATCCTGGTGGGAACGATCCGCTTTAAGAACGGGGCCCTCGGGACCATCGAGGCCACCACCTGCGCCCGGCCCCGGGATCTCGGGGCGGAGCTCACCATTCTGGGGGAGCGGGGTTCGGCCCGGATCGGAGGTTTTGCCATGAACGAGATCCTGGATCTCGCCTTCGAGGACGGTTTCCCCCCGCCGGAGGTCCTTGAGGCCCATCGGAAAAACCCCGAGGACCCCTTAGGCTTTGCCCATCGGGAATGCTTAAGGGCGGCTATGAGGTACTTCGCCGGGGAGCCCCCGGACCCCCGACTGTGTCTTCCGGATGAAGCCGTGGCCTCGCTTGAGCTGATCCAGGCCCTTTACGAGTCCGCCGAACGGGGGGAGCCGGTGCGCTTCCCCTTCGAGCCGCAAAAATCAAGGCTTGGAAAAGGGGTTTGACTATGGGAGTTCCGCTTCTGGATCTCAAACGCGACTGGCCGGAGATTCGTGAGGAGGTGGAGGCCGGCTGGCGGAGGGTCACCGAGTCCATGCGGCTTTTAAACGGGGAGAACCTCCTGGCCTTTGAGGAAGAGGCGGCCCGCTTTTTTGGGGCCCGGTTTGCCTACGGGGTGGGTTCTGGGACGGCGGCCCTGTGGCTCGCGCTCCTTGCCTGCGGGATCGGGCCGGGCGACGAGGTCCTGATCCAGGCCAACGGGTTCGTGGCTGATGTGGAGGCCGTGGTCTGGGCCGGGGCGCGGCCGGTGCTGGTGGAGGCCGAGGAGGAATTCTTCGGGCCGGACCCCGAGGCCGTGGCCCGGGCCATAGGCCCGCGCACCAAGGCCCTGATCGTGGTCCACATGTACGGGCATCCGGCCCGCATTGAGGATCTCCTTGAGATCGCCTCCCGCCACGGCCTGGTCCTTATCGAGGACGCCTCGCATGCCCACGGTGCGGAATATAAGGGGAAGAAGATCGGGACCTTCGGCAAGGTGGGCTGTTTCAGCTGCGGGCCGGTGAAAAATTTGAACGCCCTGGGGGACGCTGGTTTCGTCCTTACCGACGACGAAGAGGTGGCCCATCGCCTGCGCTATCTCCGGGTGCACGGTCAGGTCCGAAAGAACGAGCACGCCTTCTACGGTTTTAACAGCCGGCTCGATGAACTTCAGGC
>WFPH01000056.1 GCA_015487645.1 Thermosulfurimonas sp.
CGACTCAGGAGTCCTTGGGTGGAATTCGTCGGCGAGATCTCGGATCGGGAAAAACAGGACTTCCTGGCCGGGGCCCTGGCCCTTCTCATGCTCATCGACTGGCCCGAACCCTTCGGAATCGTCATGATCGAGGCCAACGCCTGCGGTACACCGGTGATCGCCTGGCGCTGCGGATCTGTTCCGGAGATTATTGAACCCGGCCGCAACGGATATGTGGTGGAAAGCCTGGAGGAGGCGGAGAAGGCCGTAGAAGCTCTCTCCTCGCTTTCCCGGAAAGAATGCCGCCGGGTCTTCGAGGAGCGCTTCACCGCCGAGAGGATGGCCCGCGACTATGTCAAACTCTACCAGATCCTGGTGGCCGAGGAGGTGCCCCTTTGGCAGAAAGCGGCCTAAAATTTTACATCCTGGCCCCAAGCCCCGGGCTCTCCCTGAGGAATCTCACCTTCAAGCACGGGGATACCTTTGCCCTCTTCAATCCCGAGGGGGATATCGTTCCCGGAGGGCTGGGCGAGCTGGGACTCTACCACCAGGGCACTCGTTTCCTCTCCCGGCTGGAACTGTTTTGCTGTGAAACTAAACCCTTTCTCCTGAGTTCCTCCCCGTCTCCTGACGGTCTTCTCATCCAGGTAAACCTCACCAATCCCGATCTCTTTTTCGGGGAGACCTTTCTTCCCCGGGGAGCGCTTCATATCCGACGAACCAAGCTTCTATACGAGGGCGATTATTATGAAGAGCTGGTCTTCACCAATTACGCCTTTCATGAACTCGAACTCCCGGTGATCCTGAGTTTCGGGGCGGATTTCGCCGATATCTTCGAGGTTCGGGGCATAAAGCGGAGACAGCGGGGGCATGTCCTTCCGCCGGAGATCGAGGAGGATCGGATAAGAATAAGGTATCACGGACTCGACGGGGTGGTCAGGGTTACGGAAATAGTGTTTTCGCAGAAGCCTCTGGCCTTAACCCCGAACGAAGCCCGCTTCCTTTTGCGGGTCTCTCCCAAAGAGAAGACCAATCTGGGACTGGTTGTTCGGTGTCTTCAGGGAGATGAGACCCGGGAAAGGGACTTCCGTTCGGCCCTTTTCTTAAGGCGAAAGGAACGCCAGGCCTTAGTGAAGGCCAGCGTTCGCGTGGAGACCTCCAACGAACACTTCAACCGGTGGCTCGAGCGTTCGGAGTACGATCTTTTCATGATGCTCACCCGCACCCCTTACGGTCTCTATCCCTACGCTGGAATCCCCTGGTTCAACTCCATTTTTGGCCGGGACGGTCTGATCGTGGGTTTTCAAACCCTCTGGTTTAATCCGCAGATTGCCCGGGGAGTGCTGGAGGTCTTAGCCCAGACCCAGGCCACCGAACGGGATCCGGCCCAGGACGCCGAACCCGGGAAGATCCTGCACGAGATGCGCTTCGGGGAGATGGCGGCCACCGGAGAGATCCCTTTCGGCCGCTACTATGGCTCAGTGGACGCCACCCCGCTTTTTATCATCCTGGCTGGAGCTTACTACGAAAGAACGCAAGATCTCGATTTCCTAAGAAGGCTCTGGCTACACCTGGAACTGGCCCTTCAGTGGGTGGAGAATTACGGGGATCTAGACGGCGACGGCCTGCTGGAATACCAGCCCTCAGAGGAAGGACTGGTGAACAAGGGCTGGAAGGATTCCCATGACAGCGTCTTTCACCGGGATGGAAGTCCGCCCACTCCTCCGGTGGCCCTGGTGGAGGTCCAGGGCTACCTCTATCGGGCTTATCTTGAGATGGCTAGGATGGCCCGGGCCCTAGGAAAACACGATCTGGTTCTGGCTTTTCTTTCCAAGGCCGAAGAGGTGCGAGAGAAGATTCGACGATTCTTCTGGCCCGAGGGAGCGGAGTTTCCGGCCTTGGCCTTGGATGGACGTAAGCGACCCTGTCTGGTGAAGACCTCCAATCCGGGGCATCTCCTCTTTGCCGAGGCCTTGAAGGAGGAAGAAGCCCTGAGGCTGGCCTCAAGGCTCCTTGAACCGGATCTCTTTTCCGGCTGGGGCCTGAGGACCCTTTCTAAAAAAGAGATTCTATACAACCCGGTTTCCTATCACAACGGCTCGATCTGGCCACACGACAACGCCCTTATTGCCCAGGGATTGGCCTTCTACGGCCTCAAGGAGCCCCTTGATAAACTCTTCCGGGCCCTTTTTGAAGCCAGTCACTACTTTCCGCACTACCGCCTTCCGGAGCTCTTCTGCGGGTTTACCAGACGGGCCGGTGAGGGGCCGGTGCATTATCCCGTGGCCTGTAGCCCCCAGGCCTGGGCCTCCGGGGCGATCTTTATGTTGCTGGCGGCCTCCCTGGGGCTCAAGTTCACGGGAAGGGGCGTGGCCTTTATCAAGCCCCGGCTGCCGGATTTCCTCTCCTGGGTGCGGCTCAAGGGTTTGCAGGTAGGGGAACACACCGTGGATCTCGAGTGCCTGCGTTACGAAAAGGACGTGGTGATCAATGTGCTACGAAAACCGAAGACGGTGGAGATCCTGGTGGTAAAGTAGACCGGAAGAAGTCCACCAGGATCTCGGCCACACGCCAGGAAGCCCCCTTGCCCCCGAGAAGGGCTTTCACCCGCCCGAGTTTTTTCCTGGTTTCTTCCCGAAAGCGGGTCTCGAAAAGATAAGGTCTTATGGCTTCGGCCAGCTTCTCCGGCCGGACTTCATCTTGAATGAGCTCCGGGACGACCCGCTCGCCCAGGATGAGATTGGGAAGCGAAATGTAGGGGACTTTTACCAGATGGCGGGCCAAAAGGTAGGCCAGGGTAGAAAGGCGGTAGGCTGCCACCATAGGGGTTTCGAGGAGCGCGGCCTCGAGGGTGATGGTCCCGGAGGCCAGGAGGGCCGCTTCCGCGTGCTTCAGGACCTCGTGCTGATAGCCCTCAAGCACCTTGACCTTTCTCTGAGTTTCTTCCCAGAGGGTGGTCCTCTCAAGTCCCGGGGCCTTGACCACTACGCCCTGGAGCCGGGGATGGTCCCGTTTCAGGACCTCATAGGTGGCCAGGAAAACCGGGAGAAGCCTTTCCACTTCACTCTTTCGACTTCCGGGGAAGATTCCCAGGATGGGATGATGCGGAGAGAGCCCGGCGATCTCACAGAAGGTCTCCCGGGAGAGGGTGGGGTGCACCAAATCTACCAAGGGATGCCCCACAAAGACCACCTTAAGCCCCTCCCGTTCGAAGAACTCCTTCTCGAAAGGTAACACCACCGCCAGGAGATCCACGGCCTTCCGGAGGATTCGGACCCGGCTCCGATGCCAGGCCCAGACCTGGGGGGCAATGTAGTAGAAAACCGGGATTCCCAGTTTCTTGCAGAGCTTGGCCAGGCGCAGGTTGAACCCGGGAAAGTCGATCAGGACCGCCATCTGGGGCCGGTGGTCTTGGAGGAATTCTTTGAGGCGCTGCCAGGCCTCCCGTATGAGCCGGAGCTCGGCCAGCCCCGGAAGCCCCACGACCGCCAGTGGCTCGGCCGGGTAGAGGCATTCGAGCCCCGCGGCCCGCATCCTTCGCCCGCCAATACCGTAGAAGATCAAACCGGGATGGATCTCCCGCACCCGGCGCAGGAGCTCCGCCCCGTAAAGGTCTCCGGATTCCTCGCCGGCCACGATGAGGATCTTATGTGCCGAGGGCCTCAAGGTGGGCCTCTCCCAGGTGGTTTCGGAGATGGGTTTCAATCTCTTTCTTTATCCGGTGGGCCAGCTCGAGGGCTCTCACGGCCTCGTGGCCGGAGACTACGGGCTTGCCCCCTTCAAGCACGACTTTCACGAAGCTCGCCAGCTCCTCGTAAAGGGGATCGGCCTCCGGGAAAGTCTCTTCCCGGGGAAGGAGACGCCCGTCCTCGCTCAGCCGCACCTCGAAGTACCGGCGATTTAGGGTGTCGGCCGAAAGATAACCCCCTTTCTCGAAGACCCGGAAACGCCTCTGGGGCGAAAGGGAGATGCGACTGGCCGTGAGATTGGCCGAAAGCCCGTCCTCAAAAAGCAGGCGCACGCTGGCGATGTCGATTCGGGAGGAGAGCACCGGGGCCCCGGCGGCCAGCATAGCCTTCACCTGTCCGCCGGGATTCAGGGCCAGCAGGAGATCCAGGTCATGGATCATGAGATCCAGGATGACATCTACATCCAGGGCCCGGGGAGAGAAGCCTGAAAGCCGATGGGCTTCCACAAAAAGGGGCCGTCGGACCCTGCTCAAGAGGGTCTTGACCGAAGGCTGGAACCGCTCGATATGGCCGACCTGGAGAAGAAGCCCTTTCTTTTCCGCCAGTTCCACCAGGGCCTCCGCGGTCTCCGGATGGTCCGTGAGGGGTTTTTCCACGAAAAGATGCTTGCCTTTCTCCAGACATTCCCTGGCGATTTCGTAATGGGTGACCGTGGGCGTCACGATGGAAAGGGCTTCGGCCCGGGGGATGAGCTCTCGGTAATCCCTGACCCAAGGCACCCCGTAGGTCTCGCCGACCTCCCGGGCCCGGTCCTCCAGGATGTCGGCCACGCCCACCAGTTCGGCCTCCGGAATCCGGGCGAATTTTTCGGCGTGAAACTTTCCCAGGTGTCCTACCCCTATTACACCCACGCGCAGTCTCTTCATGCTACCCCCACGATGCTTATCCCGGCCTCGTTGGCCTCTCGAAGGGCTTCTTCCCTTTCGAAAAAGAGACTCTTTCCGGCTTCCAGGGCCAGGACCCGGGCTCCGGCCTCTCGCATGACTCTCACGGTTTCGGCCCCGGCGGCCGGGAGATCCAGCCGCGGATCCTGGGTGGGTTTGAGGATCTTTACCACCACGGCTCCCCGGCGGTATCGACCGGCCCGGCGGATGGTCTCATCCGTGCCCTCCATGGCCTCCACCGCCACCACCATGCGATCCTTGACCACCAGACACTGGCCTATGTCGAGGGCGCCCACCTTGCGGGCCATCTCCAGACCGAAGCGTATGTCCTCCCATTCTTCGGCCGTGGGGCGACGCCGGGTGAGCACGCCCTCCGGAGTGAGAAGCTCCGGCAGCCTTTCGGCCGGGGAGACCACCCGAAAACCTTCCTTCTCGAACTCTTCACAGACCGCCCGCAGGATAGCGTCGTCGTTGCGACTGGCCAGCCTTCGCCAGAGGAGTAGGGCCCTGAGATCTGGCAGGGCCTCCTTGAGGGCCCGGGGTTTTTCGATCTTTCCGAGAAAGGTAATCTCCTGTACCCCGTTTTCCCGAAAGGTCCGCAGCAGTTTCCCGAACTGGCCTATCCGCAACCGGAACACCCGGGCCCCGGCGGCGGCCAGCGTACGCGCCTGAGCATCCGAAAAGGTTACCACCACCAGCGGTTGCTCCTGGCGGACCAGTTTTTGCACAAAATATACCGGGGCCTTGCCCTCTCCGGCCACTAGACCCAGCGGAGCTTGCGGAGGCATGGAACTAAAAGGCCTCTTCTCCCTCGAAAGGTTTGCGTCGCATGATTCCCTGCCGGGAGGGGTTTTCTATGAAACGGATGAACTCCCCCACATGAGGATCATCGGGAAAGGCGTCCCTCAGCTCCTCGATGGTCTCGGAGATCCGGCCCGGGCCATCCAGGAAGATTCCTAGGGCCTGGGAGATCCGGCGGATGCTCTCCTTGTCGAAACCGGCCCGCCGGAGGCCCACCAGGTTGACCCCCTGGATCTTGGCCGGAATACCGAAAACCTTAACGAAAGGGGGAACGTCTTTGTCCACTCCGCTCATGGCACTCACAAAGGCGTAGGAACCGATGCGGCAGAATTGGTGTACCGCCGAAAGCCCTCCAAAGACCACCCGGTGGCCCACCCGCACGTGCCCTCCCAGAGTAGCCCCGTTGGCCATGATGACTTCGTCGCCCAGGAAACAGTCGTGGGCAATGTGCACGTAAGCCATGAGAAGACACCGGTTGCCGATTCGGGTGAGACTTTCGTCCAGAGCCGTGCCCCGGTGGATGGTCACGAACTCCCGGATGACGTTCTCATCCCCGATCTCCACCCGGGAGTCCTCCCCCTTGAAGGCCAGATGCTGGGGGTCGGCCCCGATGATCGCATGATGGTTGATGAGGTTTCGCCGCCCGATGCGGGTGTCTTTCTCGATGATTACGTGAGCCCCTATCCGGGTGCCCTCCCCGATGAAGACCCTGGGACCGATGACCGTGTAAGGACCTATCTCTACCCCCTCCTCGATCTCCGCCGTGGGGTCTATGACGGCTGTGGGATGGATCTTTCGCATGCTTCACCTCATAGCGGCTGTGATTTCGGCTTCGGCTACCACTTTGTCGCCCACCATGACCCTGACCGAAGTCTTAAGGATGTGCCCTTTTTGCTTGAAACCCTGGGCCTCAATGACCAGGGTGTCTCCTGGGAAAACCGGTTGCCGGAAGCGGACCTTGTCCAGGCCCGCCAGGACGAAGAGTTTTTCCCGGTACTCCGGCACGCAGCTTTTCATGAAAAGGGCTCCCACCTGGGCCATGGCCTCCGCCAGCATCACCCCGGGCATGATAGGATTCTCTGGAAAATGTCCCTGGAAGTAAGGTTCGTTGTGCGTGACGTTTTTAATGGCCCGGATGTACTGCCTTTCGCAATCCAGCTCCACCACCCGGTCCACCATCAGGAAGGGGAACCGGTGGGGCAGAAGCTCCATGATCTCTTTGGGGCCAAGTTCGCGGACGCTCACTTTTGGCCTCCCAGGATTTTCTTTAACTTTCGCCAATCCTTTACCATATCGGGGAGCTTTGCGAAAGCGACCGCGGCCTTGCGCCAGATCCTGGCCGGTATGGCCGGGATGCCGGCCACTTCTTCGCCGGGGGCGATCCTGCCGGAGATCCCGGACTTGGCCGCGATCCGGGCCCCCTCGCCGATCTCGGCTCCCGGAGCCACGCCCACCTGGCCACCCATCATCACGGACCGTCCCAGGCGAGCGTGTCCTCCGAGCCCGCACTGGGCCACGATGAGGCTCCCTTCCCCGATCTCCACGTTGTGGCCCACCTGGGTGAGGTTGTCGATCTTCACCCCCGCTCCCACGCGGGTGGCCCCAAAGGTTCCCCGGTCCACACAGGCGTTGGCTCCGATCTCCACCTCCGGGCCGATCTCTACGGTTCCGAAATGAGGGATCTTTAGATGGCGAAGACCTTCCGGCCCAAACTCCTGGGCGTAGCCGAACCCGTCGGCCCCGATAACCGTGCCGGAGTGGAGAACGACTTCATCTCCCAGTTTCACCCCGGGATAGAGCACCACATAGGGATAGAGTACGCACCTGCGGCCCACCTCCGCCCCGGCGCCCACGAAGACCCCGGGAT
>WFPH01000057.1 GCA_015487645.1 Thermosulfurimonas sp.
GCCCTAAAGGAGGGGCGCCTCAAACCCGATTATACCCGGGAGGACCTTAACCGGATCCTGCGTCCCTATCTTCCTCCCGGAGACGAGGTCTATTTCTGGGTAACCCGGGATCGGGAGACCGGTCGGGTTATAAAGCGTCTCATCATCCTTAAACGCCGGGCCCTTCTCACCGGAGACATGGTCAAGACCGCGCATGTACGTATCGGCGGCCCTTACAACGAACCCTATGTCTCCCTGACCCTCACCTCCCGCGGAGCGCGGATCTTTGAACGGGTCACCGGGGAGAACGTGGGGCGGCGGCTGGCCATCGTACTGGACAATGTGGTGCGCTCGGCCCCGGTCATCCGGGAACGTATTCCCGGAGGACAGGCCCAGATCACCGGAGGTTTCACCTATGAGGAGGCCTCGGATCTGGCCATAGTGCTTCGGGCCGGAGCCCTTCCAGCCCCGGTCAAGGTCATCCAGAACATTACCGTGGGCCCCACCCTGGGGCGAGATTCCATCCGTAAGGGGCTTTTTTCCGGTATCCTGGGCGGGGTAGCGGTCCTCCTTTTCATGATCGTTTATTACCGTTTTTCCGGCTTCATTGCGGATATCGCCCTGCTCCTGAACATCCTCTTTCTCCTGGCGGTCCTGAGTCTCTTCCGGGCCACCCTGACCCTTCCGGGTATCGCCGGTATCATCCTCACCATGGGCATGGGCGTGGACTCCAACGTCCTCATCTTTGAGCGGATGCGGGAGGAACTGCTCCTGGGACGACCGCCGCGGGCGGCCATCAACGCCGGCTACGACCGGGCCTTCTGGACCATTGTAGATGCCCACGTGACCACCCTGATCACCGCGCTGGCCCTCTTCCTCTTCGGCACCGGTCCCATCAAGGGATTCGCGGTAACCCTTTCCGCGGGTATCGTTATCAACCTCTTCACCGCCATCTTCGGCACCCGGCTGGTCTATGATGCCCTGATTGCCAAAGGAAAGACCCCCAGGATCAACTTCCTCCAGATCATAGGCAAACCCAACTGGAATTTCATGGGCTTTCGGCGTCTGGCCTTCGCCATATCGGGAATCCTGGTCACCCTGGGGCTGGTGGCCTTCGTGCAGATCTCCCGGGGAGCAGCCAACCTGGGAGTGGATCTGGGAGGAGGGATCCTGGCCTATTATCGAGCCGAAAAACCCTTCTCCCTGGATAAGATCCGAAAGGCCCTGGGGCAGGCCGGCATTAAGGGGTTTCAGCTTCAGGATGTGAAGGGAGAAAACCTCCTTCTGGTGAGGGTCCGGGAAAAGACCGAAACCGTGGGGGGTACCGAGAAATCCATTACCAGGATCCTTCAGGAAAAATTCCCGGATCTTCACTTTAAACTCATCGGAAAGGAAGAAATCGGTTCGGCCATAAGCCGGGAACTCAAACACAAGGCCATTCTGGCCATTCTGATCTCCCTGGTGGGTTTCATCCTTTATCTGGCCTTTCGCTTTAAACTGAGTTTCGGGGTGGCGGCGGCGGTGGCCACCTTCCACGATGTGCTGGCTGTGCTGGGACTCTTTTATCTCATGAACCGGGAGATCTCCCTCCTCCTCATCACCGCCCTTCTCACCCTGGCCGGATATTCCCTTACGGACACCGTGGTCATTTTCGACCGTATCCGGGAGAACATCCGCAAACTGGGGACCCGCACCCCCTTTGCCGAACTCATCAACCGCAGCGTAAACGAAATGCTGGCCCGGACCATCATCACCTCTCTGACCACGCTCCTGGCTATTCTGGCCATCTTTCTTTTCGGAGGGGTAGTCCTGAGGGACTTTGCTCTGGCCCTTCTCCTGGGGGTGATCGTGGGGACCTACAGCTCGGTCTTCGTGGCCAGCCCCATCGTCCATCTCTGGCACCGGGGGAAGACCCCAAAACTCGGCGGGGAGTGAGGATTTAAAGCTTGCGCTCGTATTCTTTATGAGGTCCTATCCAAAACCACAAAAAGAGCTCTTCTTCCTTATAGGCCAGCGCCCGATAATTGCGATCAATCCGTATGGACCACACGTTTTCTTCACGGTCTATGCACTTGAAGCGCAGCGAGGGATGGAATGGATTCTCAAGCCAAAGTTTGAAAGCTTTACGAGCCTTTTCTTGTATTTCCGGAGGAAGTCTTTTAAAATATTTTTGAAAACCAGAAGACTTAAGGGATCTCATTTAAGGAGACTTTATCATGGCCGAGGAAGTTAGAGCAACCCTTATAGAGATGATTCAAAGTCTTCCTCCCCATCTTTTAGAAAGAGTAGAAGAGAGATTTAGGAGTGTTCTTGAGGAAGTCGTAGAAGATTGGGAATGGGAACGATTCTATTCAACCC
>WFPH01000058.1 GCA_015487645.1 Thermosulfurimonas sp.
ATTCCGAAGTGGGTGAGAACGGCCTGCTCCGGCCGCAGGGCCTCGAGCATTTCTCTCACGTTAGCCACGCAGAGATGCTGCACCTGGGGGGAGGGGTGAGGTTTGTAGCGCACCACGTTGAAAACCAGCAGATCACAGCCCCGATAACTCTCAAGGAGGCCCTTAAAGTAGAGAGAATCCACCACAAAGCCTACCCGTTTGCCCGAAAGTTCCAGGATTACACCATAGGTCTCAGCGGGATGGTGGTGTCGCACCGAGGTGCGGAAGACGATTTCTCCCAGATGATACTCCCGCTGGGGCAGCAGGGTTTCTATCCTTTCGAGGTAGGGCCGAAGGTAGGGTAGGAGGATGGCACCCTCCCCATAGAGGGCCTCCCGCGGCAGAAAGACCGCTCCCCGGCGTTTAAGTCCTCCTTCGGTCATGGCATCCACCAGGACGTTCAGATCCGCGGAGTGGTCGAGGTGGACATGGGTGACGATGATCCCGGAAAGTTTTTCCACGCGCAATTTCTCGCGGGCCATGTAAACCAGGGTCCCCGGGCCGGGATCCAGAATGAGGCGGGTGCCCTCAGCTTCTATATAGACTCCCCCGGAGGCCCTGAGCTGACGGGCCACTACGTAACGGGCTCCGGCCGTGCCCAGGAATTTGATCACCGCCACGGCTAAAAGATAGTCACTGACCAGGGGTTTGGTATCCCCCGTTTCCCCTCCCTCTGGGAGGGGGTAGGGGAGGGGAAGTTTGACGAAGCATCCTCTACCGGACGCAGGAAAGGAACATGTGATTGAGCTTCAAGGCCGCCGAGAAGGCGTTCAGACCCGGGCGGGCGAACTCGAGTTCCTCTACCCGGAGGATCCGGCTCCGCAGGCCCCGAAAATAAGGACGTTTTTTCGGAGGGATGGGATGACGGTTCATGGGCCCTACCTGGTAAATGTAGACCTCCGGGGCCAAGGCCAGGACCTTTTCCGGGGAGATGAGGACGTGCTTGCGGGGGACGGTGACGAGGTTCCGGCCTCCGGCCACCCGAATGAGGTCGTTCACGATGCTTCGGGCTCCAGCCACCTTGAGAGGGGTGGCGCTTACCTCATAGATGACCGTCACGGGTCTAGGGAGCGGTTTAATCCGGGAAAGGATGGCCGAGAGTTTTTCGACCAGGGCTTCCGCGGCCTGGCGGCGTCCGAGGATCTCCCCGAGGGCTTTTATGTTGGTGAGGATCTCCTGCAGGGTGCGGGGATCGTAACGAAAAATCCGGGCCGAGAATTTCCGGGCGGTTTCCTCGGGAAAGGCCCGGCGGGAGCCCACGATGAGGAGATCCGGGGCCAGGGCCCGGATCAACTCCAGATTGGGGCGGAGATGGGAACCCACTTTGATCGCCCCGGGATAGACCCGGTCGTGCCGGGTAACCCCCACCACCTCGCGGTCGGGGATCCCCAGGGCCCGCAGGATAGGACTGGCGGCCGGATAAAGGACCACGATCCTCAGCGCTAGGGCCGATCCGGTGAGGAGCAAAAAGAAAACCGTAAAGAGAAAAACCCCTCTTTTCAATTTTCCTCCTTTTTCATAAGGTCTATGGAGAGGAGCATCTCCCCGCCATGTTCTACGAATTTTACCGCCACGTCCATGACTTCGCCAAGAAGGGTTTCCGAGAGCTCGGCCCTCCGTAAATCGGCCCTCAGGGTTCCTTCCTTGAGAAGGAGGAAACGGTCGAAGTATTTTACGGCCAGGCTTAGGTCGTGGAGCACGGTTACGCAAAGGCCCTTTTTCCTCCGAACATAATCCCTTAAGTGCCGTACGAAGAGGTGCTGATGCCGGAGGTCCACGGCGTTGAAAGGTTCGTCGAGGAGGAGGACCGGGGCCTCGCGGTTCAGGGCCCGGGCTAGCAGCACCCTCTGCCTCTCTCCCCCGGAGAGCTCGCCGAAAAGCCGGTGACGGAGGTCTTCGAGGTCGAAGAGCCTGAGGAGACGTTCGGTGGCCCGGTGGTCGGCTTCGGTGTAGTGCCGTCCGGAAAGGAGGGGGTAACGGCCGGTGAGGACCACGTAGAAGACCTCGAAGGGCAGGCCCAGCCGGCCGCTCTGAGGAAGGTAACTCAAGCGCCGGTATCTTTCCCTTTCGGACAGGGTATGGAGCTCATTCCCGGCCAGCCGGAGGGTCCCGCGATAGGTTTTGAGTCCGGCGAGGGCCGAGAGCAGAGTGGACTTTCCGCTGCCGTTCGGGCCGAGCACGGCCACCATCTCCCCGGCTGAAAGATGGAGTTCCGGGATGCGGAGGCGGAAGTCTCCCTGTCTGACCTCAAAGTTCCGCAGTTCAAGCCAGTTCATAGAGCTCCCGTTTGCGCTTGAGAAGGAGATAGAGGAAGAAGAGCCCTCCCAGAGTGGAGGTCAGTACCCCCACCGGAAGCTCCTGTCCTTGGGGAAGAAGGGTACGGGCCAGGAGGTCGGCGAGCATCATGAAGGCCGCTCCAAAAAGGACCACGAAGGGCACGAGTACACCGGCCCGCAGAAAACCGATCAGCCGCAGAAGGTGGGGCACGATGAGGCCCACGAAGCCGATGATCCCGGAGAAGGCCACGCTCACGGCCGTAAGGAGAGCCCCGGTGAAGAGCAACTCCCGGCGCAGGCGGTAAAGGGGAACCCCGCTCGAGAGGGCGGTCTCGTCGTCGAAGGCCGTAAGGTCCAGGGCCGGAGCCCGCAGGAGCCCGTAAAGGGCGGAGGCGAAAACCGCTCCGGCCAGGAGTCCCACCCGGGCGTAGGTGGCGTTCTGGAAGCCTCCCATGAGCCAGAACACGATGGAGGCCACGGATTCGTCCGCCAGAAACTTGAGCAGGCTGATGGCCGCGGAGGCGAAGGTGTTCACCACGATCCCGGCCAGCAGCATGGTTACCGGAAGAAGTCGCCCGCGGAGGGAGGCGATGTGGAAGACCGCCGCAAGCCCCAGCAGGGCCCCGGCCAGGGCGGCCGGAAGAACCAGGATCTCGCCGGCGACCAGAAGGGCCAGGACTGCTCCCAGGGCCGAGGAAGCCGAGGCCCCGGTGGTGAAAGCGTCGGCGAGAGGATTCTGCATGACATACTGGAAGTAGAGCCCGGCCAGAGCCAGGGCCGCGCCCGTAAGACCCGCAAGCAAGACCCGGGGAAGACGAACCTCGAAGAGGATGCGGCGGCCGGTCTCATCCAGGTGAAAGATCTTTAGGGGGACGGCCCCGTGGCTTACGGCCAGGACAAAGACCAGGCTCACCAGACAGAGGAGACCCCCCAGGGCCAGGAGTTCTCTGCGGTTGCCCGGCTTTGGGGGCGGAGCTAAACTGGAGCCCATGGAAACATCCATCCTCTGGGTGGTTGACTCCAGTATAAAGGAGCTTTTCCCGCCGCTGAAGGGGCCCTTTGAGATCCTTGAGGAAACGGAGCTTGCGGTCCGTCTGCAGCAGGCCCGGGCCACCGGGATCAGGCGCCTTTGGGTGGCCCTTCTCGGGCCGGAGTCCTTCAGGGAAAGGCTCCGGGCGAGGCTCAGGATGATCCAAGAGCCCGAAATCATCCTGGCGGAAGACCAGCCCGGGCTCTTCACGCAGGAGGCTCTCGGGATCCTTGCGTATGCACCTTCGCCGGAGGAGATAGAGCCCCGGAGCTTCGAGATCATAAAGGCCCTGGTGGATCTTTCCTCTTTCCCGGAAGAAGTTCATCCCCTAGTCTTGCGACTGATCCACACCTCTGGAGACCCCGATTTCTTGCGGACCCTGGTGATCCACCCGGAGGCTGTGAGGACCGGTCTGGCCCTTCTCAAGGAGGGTTGTGAGGTGGTGGTGGACGTGGAGATGGTGGCCGCCGGAGTCAACCGGAACAGGCTTTCGGCCCTCGGGGGGCGGCTTCTCTGTGCGGTGACGCAGGGCCGGAACCCTCCGCCGGGCCAGACCCGCACGGCCTACGGCCTGGAAAAGATCCTGGCCGAGAATCCCGGGGTGGGGGTGGTGGCGGTGGGCAATGCCCCCACGGCCCTTCTGGCGGCTATCCGGTGGCTGCGGGAAAACCCCCGGCCGGTGCTGGTGATCGGGTTTCCGGTGGGGTTCGTGCGGGCGGCGGAAGCCAAACTTCTTCTCATCCGCCAGCCTTATCCCTACATAACCAACTACGGCCCCCGCGGGGGATCGGCCCTGGCGGCCGCGGCTCTCAACGCCCTCATCCGCATGGCTCATGGCCAGACGTAAACTCCGCACAGGCTATACCACCGGGGCCTGCGCCGCGGCTGCGGCCAAGGCCGCCGTCCTGGCCCTTCTCGGGGAAAGTCCCTCGCAGGTGGAGATCCCCTTCCCGGACGGGCTTCGTCGGAGTTTGCCTGTGCATCGGGTTTATACCCGGGGGCCCCTGGCGGTGGCCTCTGTGATCAAGGAGGCCGGCGATGACCCGGACATCACGAACGGGGTCGAGGTGGTGGTCACGGCCAGGTTGCTTACGGACAACGGGGGCCG
>WFPH01000059.1 GCA_015487645.1 Thermosulfurimonas sp.
CCTCCTCAAGGGCCTTGAGGGCTAGGGGCCGCCTTTCCCGGGCCGGGAGCCCCCGCAGCCAGAGCACGTACTCCACGTTCTCAAAGGCCGTAAGCACCGGGATGAGATTGAAAGCCTGGAACACGAAACCGATCCTTTCCCGGCGCAGGCGGGCGGCCTCCCTCCGAGAAAGCCTATTCACCCGCTTCCCGAAAAGATAAATTTCCCCTTCGGTGGGCTGGTCGAGAAGTCCGATGAGGTTGAGGAGCGTCGTCTTTCCCGAACCCGATGGCCCGGCCACACAGACGAACTCCCCCTCCCGGATCTCAAGGTCTATAGCCTCCAGCGCCCTTACCGGACTCGGCCCTTCGTAGATCTTGCTTACGCCTTCCAGTCTAACCATCGCTCTCACCTCTTCCCGTAGATGGCCTCAAGCGGATCGAGCCGGGCCACTTTGAGCGCCGGAAAGAGGCTCCCCGCAAGCACCGTGAGCAGGGTCACCGCGTTCGAGACCAGCACCATCACGGGCCGGACTTCCGCGTGCAGCACGTGGGAGGTGGCCAGGTGTTGATTGGCGCTGGTGAGGCTCGAGAGATCGAGGCCGTACCGGTGGAAGTAGAGGCTCACCGCAAGCCCCAGAAGCGAGCCCCCGAGGCAGGCCAGAAGGCCTAGCATGCTCCCCTCGAGAAGCAGGAGCCCCACCAGACCCTCGGGAGGGGTCCCCAGGGCCGAAAGGATGCCCAGCTCCCGGAAGCGCTCGAAAATAGAGGTGGTCACGGTGTTGGCGATCCCCAGGGCCACGATGGCGAAAACGATCAGGATCATGATCCAGAGGGTGGCGTCGTTGATGTCCATGATCTGCTTGACCTCCGGGGCCACTTCCTCCCAGGTGAGCACTTGGTGAGGGGAGACCAGCGGACGGATCCGCCGGGCCCAGGAGGCCTCCTGGTGGTAGGGGGTCAGAAGGGCGATCTCGGTGACCTGATCCCGTAGCCCGAGCCATTGCTGAAGTTCCTTGAGGGGGAGATAGAGGTGCGTGAGGTCGAAGGAACGTAGCTCGGTGCGATAGATGCCCTCCACCGGGAAGCTTTTCTTGAGGGTGACGCCGAAGGGCGTAGGAATCACCAGCCTGAGGCGGTCTCCCACCTTGAGGTGCCACTTCTCAGCCAGGGCCGAGCCTATGAGGAGGCCGTTTCGGATTTCATAGGTTCCGGCCACCACCCTCCGGGCGATGATGGTGAGGTGTCTTTCCCGGGAGGGGTCTATTCCGCAGAGGAGAACCGAGAGGGGTTCTCCCTGGTGGAGGGCCAGGGCCGGAAGCCTGAGTCGGGGGGAGAGCGGAAGCCCGAGAACCTTGAGGCGCGAAACCAATTCGGAGGCGTTTTTCAGGAAGAGCCCCTTTGCGGGGCGTACCTGCAAGGAGGCTGTCTCCAGATTGACGGTGCTTTTCAGCATCTCCAGGTGCAGCCCCTCCTTCAGGGCCTGGAACACGATGAGACAGGCCAGGCCGAAGGCGATGGCCGTGAGGTTCAGGATCGTGCGCCGGGGATGGCGCCAGAGATTGCGAAAGGCCATCACCAGATAAAGCTTAAACCCCGTCATGGAGAAGCCTTTCCTCCGGAACCTCGTCTTTGGGAAGCACGGCCAGGAGCTCTCCCACTCCCCGGATGTGAAACAGGAAGCGAATGAGCCGGAAGGCCTCGGCAGGGGAAATCTTGAAGCCGGCCTCGGAAAGGCAGCGAAAACCATAAAGGGCCTCGCCAATGGCCTGCCGCATGACCGCGGTCACGCTTTGGGGGAAGAGCTCGGTTATCCGGCCAGAGGCCGACTCTAGGCGGGTCCTCTCGTCCGCAGGCCCCCGGTGATAGATCCAGGAATGGAGGTAGTTGGGGTGCCCCCGGTGCCGGTCCTCAAAGAAGTCCGTGAGGTCGTCGATCACCTGGAGAGCCATTCCCAGAGAGAATACCCCTTCCTCCGCCCGGGCTAGCCTTTGGTGCAGCGAGGTCTCAAGCCGACCGGGGGCCACGAAGGCCAGTCGCAGGAGATTACCCCCTTTGTGAAGGTGTACCTTCCGGAGCACCTCCTCCGGAGTGAGAACTCCCGCAAGGCCGGCCTCCTCCGAGGCTTCCTCTTCCCCGATGGGAAGGAGGGCCTGGATGAGGGCCCGGGAGACCTCCCGGGCTTCCTCCTCCGTGAGGAGCCCCCGGCGGGCGGCCTCAAGGAGCAGCCGCTCTCGCAAAAGGTCGAAGAAGAGCACGTGGAGCACGCTCTTGAAGATCCTGGCCTTCTCGGGAAAATTCAGGGGCAGGAGTTCTTTGTATTCCCGGTCTAGGAGGTTGTCCGCTCCCGTGACCACCCCTCGAAGACAATGGTTGAGCCCGCCATAGAGAAGCCGCCTTTCCTTTGGAATGCCCACCGCCCGGTAGAGGGCGAGAAAAAGGATGGAGAAGATGTTGCGCTCGAGATAACGCAGGAGACCCCGCCGCGGGAGGGGGCGGCGGTATTTCTCCGGGACATACTCCGAGAAGAGCCGATAGAGTTCGGCCTCCACCTCCTGGTGTTCGCGCAGGGCCGGAAACACCCGGCGCAGGAAAGCCAGCGGGGGAAGCCTCAAGCCTTCCTCCTGGCTTTCGGGATGAGAAAGGGCACCCGCCGGGCGTATTCCTCAAACTCCGCCCCGAAGCGGCGCGCAAGCCTTCGTTCCTCCCGGCGCAGGAAACGCACCTGCCAGAGGAGGAGAAGGGGGAAACTCACCAGGAGGGCCCCGGTCAGCCGCAAGAAGAGACCGGCCCCTAGGGCGCAGAGGTCGTAGCCCAGGAACATGGGGTGACGCACCAGGCCGTAAAGCCCGCGGGTGACCAGGCGCCGAGGCGGGGCCTTGGGGTTAGGCGTGCCCTCCCCGTAGCGCGCAAGCTCGTACATGGCCACAAGGATAATCCCGGCCCCGAGGGTGAGCAAGGCGCCCCCCAGGAGCCTTAACCCAAAAACAGGCGGGAGGACCGGAAGTTTTAAAAGGATCTGGGCCAGGAAGCCCCCACCCAGATAGGCCCCGGGAATGACCACCCAATAGAGGAAGGCGTCCCGCAGATAATGATAAAGGAGTCGGCTGGTGAGAGGGATTTTCATCACAAACTCATGGTACCACGTCCGTAAAGAGCGCCAGATATCCATAAGGGAAGTATAGGTCTTCCGGGGAAAGCCCGTGCCGCGAAAGGAACTTTTTAACCTCCGGGAGGGCCTCGCGAGCGATCATCACCAAGGCCCGGGTAAGAAGACAGTACTGTCGGGCTCTCTCCGGGGAATTCTTAACCAGGATCGGACAGCGCCCTCCACAGTAGAAATCCGCCGGACACTCTGGACATCCGAGTTCTTCTCGATAAGAGACCAGGGTTTTCAGATTTCCGTTTCTGCTCTGCCAATGGATCTCTCCGGAGGGCTCTATCGTGGCCAGAACGAAGTCTTCTCCGAGATCCGCGCAGGGGAGAAGCTTTCCGGCCTGAAGGTCAAAGTTAGAAGCCAGCTCCACTCCGCAGCCGGTGTGCCCTCGTTTTATCCCGGAAAGGAGCAGAAAGAGGAGTTCGTTTACGGGAAGCACTGGAAGGATCCGGCCCTGGGAAAGCCACGAAAGATAGGTCTCAAAGAGGAAATATAGATCCTCGAGATAGTTCTGGCTAAAGGCTTCGAAGTCTGTCATGGGGCGGTCGGTTTCAATGAGGTGCCAGAAGAAGTAATCCGCAAGGCCGGCTTCTTGGAGTCTTAGGAACTCTCCCAGGCAATCCCGGAGGGAGGCCTCTTCCCGTAGGGTGGACCACATAAGGACCTGCGGGGCACAGAAGGCTTTGAGGACCTGGAGATTTTTTCGTATTCGGTGGAGATCTGTTCCCCGGCGGAAACGGTTGTGCTGGGCCTCGGAGCCGTCAATGGAGACCGAAACCAGCCAGAGATCCCGCACCAGCTCAGGGTAGTTTTCTATGGTTCGTTCCAGAAGCTCCCCGTTGGTGTAAAGCATGAAGCGGAGTGGCTCTCCATTAAGTGCGGCCTTAAGCCTCCTTCGCACGGTTTCCATCTTGTCCGCGGCCAGCAGGGGCTCCCCACCGTAAAAGGCCACTACTGCGGGCCGTCCCTCGGCCTCGCGA